>JAURXV010000162.1 GCA_030654195.1 Syntrophales bacterium
GCCTTAATTCACCATCAACATTTTATGATGATTGAATTTACTGTAGAAATTGTTATTTTTTACTTGCATCAAGGTGAAAGCAAATCAGCGGCTAGCTCCCGTCTTTTCAGGGTTTGAGTAAATTAGGTGGTGGATTTTGGGATGGGAAGATCATTGCTTCTCTTCCGGCACCCGTGATAAGAACGCCGTGTACCTTATGGAACGATAGGAGTGAATCATCGCCGAGACCGGCGCTTGGGAATCCCCGCCGGTAAGGTGTGACCCATATGAAAAAAATAGAGTTTCCTTTATTAAACCGTCTCCTGCCCGCCTCGGACGGAAGCAAGGGCATTATTTTCATCGCACTGTCGCAGTTTGGTCTGGCGTTTAGCTTCAACGTCGTCATGTCGTTCATGCCCTTCTATATCATTAAAATGAGCCCCTACAAGCCTCCGGAAACGATGGTATGGATCGGGCTGATCATGGGCTTGAATTCCTTCGTCGCTGCTGCGGCTGCACCATTCTGGGGAAGCCTGACCGCGACATTCCGCCCCAAGGCCCTCTACCAGGGGGCTTTTTTATGCAACGGGATCATCTTTCTTCTCATGGGCTTTACGGACAGCCTGCCCATGCTGCTGGCGCTGCGCCTGATCCAGGGGGCCCTCGGCGGCGCCTCGACGATCGGTATTTTCATGATTTCGCAATTATCGTCGAAAGATCGATTGGCCGGCAATCTGAGTCTCTATCAAAATTCCATGACCGCCGGCCAGCTCTTGGGGCCGCCCGTCGGGGCGTATGCCGCAGCCCAGATCGGATACCGGTCCCCGTTTATCCTCTCTTTTCTTCTGGTAGGCGTTGCCCTGGTCCTGTGCCATATCTACATCGTTGAAATCCAGAAGAGGGAGGCGGGCCCCGATCAGAGCAGCCATTTCGATCAGGGCGTCCTATGGGGGTGGGCGCTGAGCTTCATCGCCACCATCCACCTGACTTTCTTGCCGAGCATATTGCCCCATGTGCTGGAGGGGTTCGATCTGGTGGGCGAGAGCGCTGTGAAATCAGCCGGGTTTATCATGATGGGGTATACGGCGACCGCGATCATCGGAAACTACGTGATCAACCGCCTGACCGCCGGGAGAAGTCTCAAAAGGGTCATCACGGCATTATGCCTGGCCTCCGCATTCTTTCAGATCCTGCTGTACTTTTCCGGAGGGGTCATCAGCTTTGCCGTTATCAGGATGCTTCAGACCGGGGTCGTTGCGGTGGTCATCCCGCTGGTGATGGCCAGTTTCGCTTCGGAATTGGGGGGAACGGGGATCGGCTTTCTGAATTCGGCTCGTTTCGCCGGAAACGGCGTCGGCCCCCTGATGGCGACCTTCGTCCTGGCTGGCTCGAACCTTCTCACTCTTTATTTGCTGATCGCCGCACTGACCATCCTCTTTGTCCTGGCGTTCTGGATGACGAGCGGAAAACGGGCGGGTTGACGAGGCGTTTCCTGGTTTGACACCGTTCCCTGTATCTTTTCAGGGTCTCCTTTCGTCTATAGATTCGGGAATGATGGGTAACCGTTGGTCTGCTGAACGGGGTGTTTCGCAATGGGTGGTTGGTAAACGATGGGATAATCAGGGAAAGGAGATCGTATGAACTGGTGGTGTGGAGATACGTCAAAAATAATTTACCGACCCTCTATTTTTTTTGTTGACAAATGGGCCCATATAGTTGTATGACACAACCATGTCAACGAACCTCGATAAGAACTGCCGGGAAATAATGGAAGTCATCATGAGCCTCGCCCGGGAAATCCGGTGTTGCAGCCGGGATGAGGCCATTTGCCAGGACGTCACGTTCCATCAGTTTATTATCCTGGACGCCGTCGCGAAAAAGGGGGAATTGGGTCTGGCGGAGCTTCACGGTATCCTTTCCGTGGAGAAAAGCACGACCACCCGTCTGGTGAATCCGCTGATCCAAAAGGGCCTCTTGAAACGTGACAAGGCAACGCATGATTCCCGGGCGGCGAGACTCACCTTGACGGAAGAGGGGAGGGAGACCCACCGGAGGGTCTGGCTGTGCCTGGGGGATTTTTTCCAAAACATCACCCGGCAGATCCCGGAAGAGGAGAGGAAGGGGGTCCTGGAATCGGTCAGGGTGTTTACGGGGGCCATGAGAAGGGCCGCCGTCGCGTGTCGGTGCTGTGAATAATTACGGAGGATGGGTTATGAATCAATCGAGTCAGCCCTCTTGTTGTCAACAGAAAGAGACCATCGTTCTGCCGTCCTATACCGGTTCCGCCTGTTGTGGGAGCGGTGTCGGTGAAACGCGGACGAGCCTTCCGCACCTCGACCAGGGTTTCGTGATCGGGTCCGTTTCGACGCCGGCCGGGAGCGTTCCGCGGGTATCCTCGGAGCTGCAATCGCGGGATCGCTGGGGGGCCGTCAAGGCCCGCTGGGGGGTCGGCCGGATGGATTACGCCGTCGATCCGGGTCTGTACGCCCTGGGGAATCCGGATCGGGAGTCGCCCGTTCTGGTGAGCGCCAATTACAAGATGAGCTTCGACGAGCTGAGGAGCGCCCTGCCCGGCCGGGATCTCTGGATCCTGGCGCTCGATACGAAGGGGATCAACGTCTGGTGCGCCGCCGGAAAGGGAACCTTCGGTACGGAAGAACTGGCCGGAAGGATCGAATCGAGCGGCCTGAAAGAGGTCGTCGGCCACCGGTCGTTGATCCTGCCCCAGTTGGGGGCTCCGGGCGTAGCCGCCCACACTGTCAAGAAACTCTCCGGATTCGGCGTCCGTTACGGTCCGATCAAGGCCGGGGACCTGCCGGCCTATATCGATGCCGGTTTCAAGGCCACAAGCACAATGCGCCTCAAGACCTTCCCATTCAAGGAGAGGGCCGTCCTGATCCCGATCGAGCTGATTGAAACCATAAAACCGACATTGATCATCGCGCCTCTCCTGTTCCTCCTCGGCGGCATCGGCGGTCCTGCCGGTTTCTGGGCGAACGCCCTTCATGACGGCTCCTTTGCCGTCTTGGCGTTTCTGAGTGCGATCGTGGGGGGGGCGGTGATCCATCCCCTTCTTTTACCGTATCTCCCCGGACGGGCATTCTCGGCGAAGGGATTGGTGCTCGGTGCGGTCGTGGCGGTCATTATGCTTACCCTGCAGGGGTACGATCCGTCGATGTGGGCGGGGCGGCTCGGCATTCTGGCGTGGCTGCTGATCATCCCGGCCGTAACGGCCTTTCTGGCGATGAATTTTACCGGGGCATCCACCTATACATCCCTTTCCGGGGTGAACAAGGAGATGCGGTGGGCGCTCCCCACTGAGATCGGAATGGGATTGAGCGGCCTGATTATATGGGTTGCGTCACGTTTGATAGCATAGGAGTCTTACGATGAGACAACTGACTTACCTGAAAGATGTGGTCACTCTGAAACTCGATCAGGAGAAATGCACCGGCTGCGGGATGTGCCTGGAGGTCTGTCCCCACGAGGTGTTTAAAATGAACACGAGGAATGCCGAGATCCGGGATCGGGACGCGTGCATGGAGTGCGGCGCCTGCAGCCGGAACTGTCCGTTCGAGGCGATTTCCGTGCAGGCCGGCGTCGGCTGCGCGGCGGCGGTGATCAACGCCATGCTGGGCAAGACGGATGCCGCTTGTTGCTGTACTACTTCACCCGACTGTTCGCCGCCCGCCGCGAATGAGAAGGGCTGCTGCGGGTAGGGGTCAGCCCATCACTATCCGTTCCGATTTTTCCGGTGGCAAACATCGCCGTTCCGGGATATGATCGCCCGCGTAAACGCTCCCGGCCGTACCGCTTTTTGTTTTAGGGCGGTCGGGAAACGGTTGTTTATCAACGGGGGTGTCCCCGGACGATCAGGGAGGTAAACCATGGGGAAGACGGCGAGGGGGAAGCACGACGCGGCGGCGTGGATCCGGGATTGCATCATCCGATACACGGCCTCCGCGGAGAACAGCCTTCAGTTCGAGGGCGTCCATGAACCGGCGTGGGCGGAGCCGCTCATCGGCTTCTCCCGCGGCGACGACCCGCTGTATCCAAAGTTCAAAGAGGATATCGGCCCGTTCTACTGGACCCCGCAGGAGATCTTCGCCGCGACGTTTCCCGGGCTGCGGGTCGCACCCGGCGAATTGACCGTGATCTCCTGGATCCTGCCGCAGACGAAACAGACCCGGCGTGACAACCGCCGGGAAAAGGCCGTTTCCGCGGAGAGATGGGCAAGATCCCGCAAATATGGGGAGGACTTCAACATCAAGTTGCGCGATCATCTGGTGGGGGTCCTTCGCGAGGCCGGTTACGAGGCCGTCGCACCCTTGAACGCGCCCGCCTGGAAATGGGAAAAATCCGCCCGCTACGGTTTCGCCTCTTCCTGGTCGGAGAGGCATGCGGCGTTCGCCTCCGGCCTCGGCACCTTCGGTCTGTGCGACGGCCTGATCACCTCCAAAGGAAAGGCGATGCGCTGCGGTTCGGTCGTGGCCCGGATTGCCGTCCCCACGTCGGAGCGGCCCTACACCGATCACCACGCGTACTGCCTCTTCTACTTCAACGGGAGCTGCGGCAAATGCATCGAGCGCTGCCCGGCGGACGCCATCACACGGGAGGGGCATGACAAGGAAAAATGTCATACCTACATCAACGACGTATCGTCAAAATCGATCCGGTCCCGGTTTGGTTTTGATACGTCCGGCTGCGGTCTCTGCCAGGTCGGCGTTCCCTGCGAGGCGAAGATTCCTCTCCCCGGGCGAACCGGGTAACTTCGGAGACGCCCGTTCAAGGGATTTCAAATCGTGCTTGACTCTATTTTGTTCGCATCATTGCCCGCCCTGTTTTCTCTAACGCTTTTCATGAGTGCCGGCCTGCTTTTCCTGGTCGAACTGATGATCGCCAAGATGATCCTCCCGCTGTTCGGCGGCACGCCCGCCGTATGGAACACCTGCATGATGTTCTTCCAGGCAATACTTCTTGCGGGCTACGGTTATGCCCATATCTCCGGGACGAAAGCAGAGCTGAACCGGCAGATCATTATCCATCTTGCCATCCTCCTTGCCGCATGCATCGTCCTGCCGATAGCGATTCCGCGGCAGTGGGCGCCTTCCGCAGAGGGGAGCCCGATCGGTTACATACTCCCCCTGCTTTTGATCTCCGTAGGCCTGCCTTTTTTCGGCATTTCGGCAACCGCCCCTTTGCTTCAGAAGTGGTTTGCCCGCACCGGACATCCGTCGGCAGGCGATCCTTATTTTCTTTACAGCGCGAGCAATCTCGGAAGTATGCTGGCCCTGATCGGCTACCCGACATTGATAGAACCTAATTTCCGACTTGTCGCGCAAGGCCGCGCATGGGCCATCGGATATATCGTCGTCCTGGCCCTCACCGCCTTTTGTGCGGGGGTCACCCGGAAATACCTGCCGGTCTGCGTTTCCGAAGATAAAGGAAATGAAAAAAGTGAGGCGCGGGCATGCGGTGCAAATGATTCACGGCTTACGTACAAGGAGCGGGGCTGGTGGGTCCTACTTGCCTTTGTGCCGTCGAGCATGATGCTCGGGGTAACGACATTCCTCAGCACAGATGTAGCCGCAATTCCACTGTTCTGGGTCATCCCGCTCTCGCTTTACCTGCTTTCTTTCATCATCGTTTTTGCCAGAGTCCCGGCCAGGGTCCACAGAATCATGGTCCTGCTCCTGCCGATCTCGATCGCAGCCCTTGTCTTTGCGAACTTCTCGGATATCGGAATCCCGAAATGGGTCATTTTTATCTTTCATCTCGTGAATTTCCTTTTTTATTGCATGGTTTGCCACGGAGAGGTTGCCCGGACAAGACCGGCGACAAAACATCTGACCGAGTTTTATCTCTGGATTTCTATCGGCGGCGTGCTGGGCGGCATTTTCAATTCTCTCATCGCGCCCGTGATCTTCAACACGGTTCTTGAGTATCCCCTGATCCTCGTTCTCGGCGCCATGCTCCTGCCGGTCAGAAATCGAAACGGGCTGCGCCCCCTGACAAACTGGCGGAATATCCTCCTCTACCTCGGAGTTCCTCTCGTGTTTGTTCTGCTAACTTACTGGTCGACGGCGAAGTGGCATGCGGGGAGCATAAACCTCTCCTGGCTTTCAGACCCGATGAATGTCAAACCTGAAACGCTCTACCTGACCATTGCCTATGGATTCCTCGTTCTTTTCTGCTACGGACTGGTATTCCTGAAGAAGCCGTTCCTCTTTGGAATCGGTATTGCCTCTGTGCTGCTCACCGTCGTAGTGTCGAAAGACTTAAAGCAGAACGTTGTCCACCGGGAGAGAAGTTTCTTTGGGGTGCTCACGGTAACAAAGGATGTGAACAGCAGGTTCATGAATCTTTCCCACGGCACGACGGTGCACGGCATGCAGTGGCTTAATCCGATCAATCGGCTCGAACCTGTCGCCTATTACCATCTGAAGGGGCCGGCGGGTCAGGTTTTTTCCGAGTTCAAGGGGCGGAAGAAAAAATCCCGCATCGCCGTCACTGGTCTCGGCACCGGCAGCCTTGCCGCCTATGCAGGACCGGGCCAGGAAATAGACTTCTATGAGATCGACCAGACGGTAAAAAAGATCTCAACCAATCCGGCCTATTTCTCATTCCTGAGTGAGTGCAAGGCCAATTGGAAGGTCATCCTGGGGGACGCCCGGTTGACCATGGAGAAGGCGCCTCCCCACTCCTACGGGATCATCATCCTGGACGCGTTCAGCTCGGATGCCATCCCGGTGCATCTCCTTACAAAAGAGGCAGTCAATCTTTATTTTTCGAAGCTGCGCAAAGACGGGGTTCTGCTGATTCATATCTCGAACAAATATGTGAACCTCGCTCCGGTGCTGGCGAAGCTGGCGGATGAAAGCGGTTTAGCAGGCAGGCTTTGCGACGACGAAGAAGATGATGAAATCGGGAAATACGGCACCACCTGGGTGCTGCTTGCCAGGAAGGAAACCGACTTCGGCGGCCTTTCCCGGAGCAATGCCTGGAAGAAAATCGAATCTCGAGAAACGGTTAATGTCTGGACCGACGATTTTTCAAACATTCTTTCCGTATTCAAATGGTAGCCGCTGAACGGCCTTGTCCCAATATCAAGTTTATCCGGTCGATGCTCATTTTCAACTTGAAAAGTTAATCTCTCAGGGTAAATTCCCCGAAGCTTGCTTCGTTCCTTGCCGTCTTTGATACCCCGCAGCTTGCTGCGGGGAGGTTCATTTTTTTCCGGCCGGCCGGGCCCGCGTTTTTCGGCGCGGCCATACAAATCTGAAGGGTGATATTTTCACCGGCGCCGTGCGCCGCAGCAGGAAAGCAGGAATCTTTTTTAAAAATGTGTTATGGTCCGCCCCGATGAAGCCGAAGCGCCGGAGGCGCCCTTGAAACCCGAAGTCAAGAGACGGGACCGTGTTCAGGAGTTCGAAACCGAAGAGCGGTGCTCTATTCTGGAAGTTGCAAACGATGCCGGAGACGAACAGGTTTCGATAGCCCGGGCAAGGGTAAAACCGGGGATAACGACGGCCTGGCATAAACTGAACGGAATCGCGGAGCGCTATATCATTATTGCCGGCAAGGGGCGCGTACAAATAGGCGATTCAAAGCCGCTTGAAGTCCATGAAGGTGATGTCGTAAGAATTCCGGCGGATACCGCGCAAAGGATAGAGAATACGGAAGAGGAAGATCTCGTTTTTTATGCAGTCTGCTCTCCCCGGTTCCGGCAGAAATGCTATGTTGCGTTGGAAGAAGAAAACAGCAGGGATTCTTAGCGATTGACGCGGTGAGGTGGACGGCGCCACGGTTTAAAGGGAGGCTATAATGGGACTTATCGAAAAACTGCAGCGGACAAACAACAGGATCTGTCCCTGGTGGCTGTGCTACAGCTTTGACAACCCGCTGCGCCGCATTTTTCACAAACCGGAACCTCTCCTCGCCCCCTATCTGAAGCCCGGCATGATCGCAGTGGATATCGGCTGCGGGATGGGATACTTCACCCAGGGGCTGGCGACGCTGGCCGGTTCAGAGGGACGGGTGATCGCCGTCGATCTCCAGCAGCAGATGCTGGACGCGCTGGAAAGGCGGGCCCGCAGGGCGGGTGTGGCCGACCGGATCGCACTCCACCGCTGCCGGAAGGAGAGCCTGGGGGTCGAAGGACCGGTCGATTTCGCCCTCGCCTTCTGGATGGCTCACGAGGTGCCGGACAAGCCCCGCTTCTTCCGGGAGATATTTGCCCTTCTGAAAACAGGGGGCTGGCTCCTCCTCGTCGAGCCGAAATTCCATGTGACGCAAAGAAGCTTCGAACGGACGCTCGCGGTTTGCCGGGAAGCGGGATTCCGGGCTCTAAAAGAGCCTGCGATCGCCCTGAGCCGCGCCGTGCTGATGGGAAAAGAGTAAACAGCGCCGCTGCCGTGTCCGTTTTCCTTGACAGGCCGCGGGGCTGCCCCTATGATTCGGCGGTATTCCGGTCCGATGAATCCCGACGCGTGGGATGGCCGGGGAGGGGACAAAGCGGCGGGAGACGGATCTGCGGCGGGCGGCGATGAAGATCAAATCGTTTGAATTCAACCTGCGGGAATTGGCCGGGTCGATGGGGGACTTCGGGACGCTCTTTCCGTTCGCTATCGGCTACATCGCCGTTTGCGGCCTCGACCCGGCGGGGTTTCTCGTGATGATGGGGCTCGCGAACGTTGCGACCGGCCTGATTTACAAACTCCCGATGCCGATCGAGCCGATGAAGGTGCTCGCCGTCGTCGCCATTGCGCAGCGCTGGACGCCGTCGCTGATCTACGCCTCCGGCTTTGCGATGGGGCTCGTCTGGGTCCTCTTCGCAGCGACGGGGATCATCGGCCGCCTCGCGAAGATCACGCCGAAAAGCGTCGTCCGGGGGATCCAGGCGACGCTCGGGATCATGCTCGCCGTGGAGGCGGTCAAAATGATAGCGACCGGCTGGCTTCTCGGCGTCGTCGCGATCGCGATCGTCCTGGTTCTGCGGGAGAGCCGCTACGCCCCGGCCGCCGTCGTGCTGATGCTCCTCGGGATTGCCATCGTCGCCTTTCAGGGCCGCCTTCCGTCGGCGGACCTGATCCGTTTCACGCCGCCGCCGCTGACCGGCTTCAGCCCCAGGGAGGTATGGGATTCGCTGGTTCTCGCCGGTTTCGCCCAGATTCCGCTAACGATCACGAACGCGACGATTGCCACCGCCGCATTGATCGGGACCTATTTCCCCGACCGGCCGGTCGGCGTCGGGAAACTCTCCTGGAACCAGGGGATCATGAACCTCGTCCTTCCGTTCTTCGGAGGGATGCCGATGTGCCACGGCTCCGGCGGCCTCGCCGGCCAGTACTACTTCGGGGCGCGCACCGGCGGGACGAACCTGATCGAAGGGGCGATCGAGATCGCGCTCGGCCTCTTCTTCGCGGCGGCCATCGCCGGCCTCTTTGCCGCCTTCCCTACGGCGATCATCGGGGCGATGTTGTTCCTGGTCGGGATCGAGCTGACGAAATTCGCCCGCGACATTCGTCCAGGCAGGGACCTGATCCCGCTTGTCTTCACCGTCACCGTTTCCCTTCTTACAAACATGGCCGTCGGCTTTCTCGCCGGCCTCGTCGTCCATTACGGGATGGAAAAATGGTGGGGGATAAGCGCTCGTCGTGCTTGACATGTCGTATGATCAGGCATATTGTTAGCGCATATCATGGAGGTGAGAAATATGCGTGCAACATTGAACATCCCCGACGACCTGATTTCTGAAGTCCAGAAAATATCGAAGGAAAAATCGAAAACCCGTGCGATCGTCACGGCAATGGAAACGTATGTCCGGGATCGCAAAATGGCAGAGCTTCGCGCCCTGCGGGGAAAGATGCCCCTCGATTATGATTGGGAAAAAGAGGAAGCGGCGGAATTGCGGGCTCAGGAAGAAAGGGGGAAATATCTTGAAAAATAAAGGCATTCTACCCGACACCTGCGCCTGGATCGATTATTTCCGGCCGGGGGGTAGCGTGCTGGGACAGCTTGTGGAACGGGCCATCGCTTCAGATTCCGTGTATGCATGCGGCCCGGTCCTTTATGAGCTGGTACAGGGCGCCAGATCCGAAAAGGAGCAGGTATCTCTGACCGGCGCCTTGGGCGCCTTGCCTTACCTGGAGATGACGGAAGCGCTCTGGATCAAGGCTGGGCAACTGTCCGCTGTCCTGAGGAAAACGGGAAAGAACATTCCCTTATCCGATATCCTGATCGCTACGCTCGCAATCGAGCATAGCTTTGCTGTCATGACCGTGGACGAACACTTCCGCCTCATCCCCGGAGTGCTCATCGATGTTTCGGTGCAAGCGGAAATGAATAGGGCTTGAATTTCGGGTTCCTCTTCGCCGCGATGATCGCCGCGAAGAGAGCGGCGAAGATGTTCTTCGTCGGGATCGATCTGACCAAGTTCGCGCGCGACGACCGCATCGATTTCCTGCAGGCGAGGTACCATTACTGACGGAGGGATTCCACGGAAAATGTCTCTTCAACTCATTCAGGAATACCACCACAAGGTTCAGGAAATCCTCCAGTACGGAGGCTCCCGGAACGAAACCGCCATCCGTCCCGCCTTCCAGAAACTTCTGGAACAATACTGCACCGACAAGAAGATCGAGCTGATCCTGGAGCTGCACCTCGGGTATGAAAAGACCGATCTTTACCCTCTGAAGCGGATCGACAAAAGACCGGAACCAGGCAAGCCGCCTCTCACCATCAAAGCGATTCTCAAGGCCGATCAAGCGAACCGCACAATTCAACTGGACAGCGTGATAACCTTGAAAGGTGTTCCGCCCGCGGCCTGGGAGTACCGACTCGGCAACCGTTCCGCAATCGAGTGGGTGATCGAATACCACAAGGAGCGCAAGCCCAAAGACCCGACAATCCGCGAGAAGTTCAACGCCTACCGCTTCGCCGATCACAAGGAAAAGGTCATCGACCTACTGCAGCGGGTCTGCACGGTCAGCGTGGAGACGATGAACATCATCCGCGCGATGAAATGGATTCGGACAGATGATGAAGGAAAAGTTGATTGACATTTCCGGATCGATCAGCTATTCGTAAAACAATAAGGAGAACGATATGGATGCAGTTACGGTTTCCTCGAAGTATCAGGTAGTTATCCCAAAGGCAGTGCGGGAACGAGCCAATATCATGCCCGGCGAGAAACTTCAGGTGCTGAGTTTTGATGATCGGATTGAACTGGTTCGTACCAAGCCTATGAGGAGTATGCGCGGATTCCTCCGCGGACTCGATGCCGGCTTTGTTCGCGAGGAGAATGACCGCGCATGAATCTCGTTGATACGTCTGGTTGGATCGAGTATTTTTTTGACGGACCTAACGCGGCGTACTTCACGCCCGCCATCGAAGAGACGGGCGACTTGATCGTCCCGGTCATCTGCCTTTATGAGGTGTTTAAAAAGGTCAATTTGGTAGCAGATGAAACCCGAGCGCTCCAGGCAGTGGCTCAAATGAAGCAAGCGCCTGTTGTTGATCTGACCGAAGACATTGCGCTCAGCGCAGCGCTCATCAGCGCGAAACACAAGTTGCCGATGGCTGACAGCCTGATCTATGCAACTGCCCATGCTCGTGGGGCTGTCCTCTGGACTCAGGATGATCACTTCCGGAATATGACGGGCGTGAACTATCTGGAAACCCGCACCGTTCAATCCACCTAACCGCCGGGACGCCGCCATTTTACACTGGCGCCGATTCCTATTTCTTCCCGAAGACCGCGGCGAACGGGTTGTTGAAGGGGACCTTCTCTTCACGCGATTTCCCCTGTTGGGGCCTGCCGTGGCCCGGTTTCTCCCGCTGCGACCGCCCATGTTCCTGGCGTTCCTGCGGTGGTTTCCCCGGAGCGATTTTCGGCAGGGGTCCTTCCCCGGCGGGTTTGTTCTCCCGGATCTCCTTTTTCTCAGGCGGAGTTGCCGATTTTCCGCCCGCCGCCGGCTGCTTTTTCAGCGTCAGCGAAATCCGTTTCCGCTCCAGGTCCACGGCGAGGACGGTCACCTCGACGGACTGCCGGACCTTCAGCACCTCACCGGGGTTCTTAACGAACCGGTCGGCGATCTGGCTCAGGTGGACGAGGCCGTCCTGATGGACGCCGATGTCCACGAACGCCCCGAAAGCGGTCAGGTTCGTCACGATCCCGGGGAGCTTCATTCCGGGCGTCAGGTCCTCCATCTTCTCGATTCCCTCGGCGAACCGGAAGGCCTCGAACCGTTCGCGCGGGTCGCGGCCGGGCCGGGCCAGTTCGGCGAGGATGTCGTTCAGGGTGGGAAGGCCGACCTCGTCCGTGACGTACCGGGTCGGATCGATCCGCTTCCGGAGGGCCTCGTCCTGCATCAGGTCGGCGATGGAGCAGTTCAGGTCTTCCGCCATCCGATCGACGATAGCATAGCTTTCGGGGTGGACGGCGGAGGCGTCGAGGGGGTTCTCCCCGTCGCGGATCCGGAGGAAGCCGGCGGCCTGCACGAAGGCTTTCGCCCCGAGGCGGGGCACCTCTCTCAAGGCCACGCGCGACGGGAAAGGGCCATGCTCGTCGCGCCAGGCGACGATTTTGGCCGCCAGGGCGGGGCCGAGGCCGGAGACGTAGGTGAGGAGCGCCGCGCTTGCCGTGTTCAACTCGACGCCGACCGCGTTCACGCAGCTCATGACCGTGTCATCGAGGCTCTGCTTCAGTTCCGTCTGATCGACGTCGTGCTGGTACTGCCCCACGCCGATCGCCTTCGGTTCGATCTTGACGAGCTCGGCCAGCGGGTCCGAAAGCCGCCGGCCTATGGAGACCGCCCCGCGGACGGTGACGTCCTCGTTCGGAAACTCCTCCCGGGCGATCTTGGAGGCGGAATAGACCGAGGCGCCGCTTTCGTTGACCATCACGAGCTCGATTGCTTCGGGGAGATCCAGCGTCCGGAGGAAGGTCTCCGTTTCTCGACCCCCCGTTCCGTTCCCGACGGCGATCGCCTCGATCCGGAACCGCGCGCAGAGCGCCCGGACCGTCTCGGCCGCCTGGCTCCGCGCCTTCTCCGAGAGGTGCGGGAAGATCGCGTCGTGGTGGAGGAGTTTTCCCTGGGCGTCGAGGCAGACGAGCTTGCACCCCGTCCGGAAGCCGGGATCGAGGGCGAGGAGCCGCTTCTGACCCAGCGGCGGGGCAAGAAGGAGCTGGCGGAGGTTGTCGGCGAATACGCGGATCGCCTCCGCGTCGGCCCGTTTCTTCGCGGCCATGCGGATCTCCGTCTCCATCGCGTTTGCGAGGAGCCGCCGGTAGCCGTCCTCCACGGCCATCCGGACCTGTTCGGCGGCCGGACCGCTTCCGTTGACGAACATCGCGTCGAGCAGCGAAATCGCCTCCGTCTCGGGCGGGATGACACGGAGGGTCAGGAACTCTTCCTTTTCGCCGCGCCGCATCGCGAGGATCCGGTGGGAGGGCGCCTTGGCTGCCTGTTCCTCCCAGTCGAAGTAGTCCCGGTAGCGGCTCCCGTCCGTCTCCTTGCCAGTGATCACCTTCGCCTGGAAGAGGGCCCTCTCCGTGAAGAACTCCCGCATCCGGGCGCGGGCCTGTTCGTTTTCGTTCACCCACTCGGCGATGATGTCCCTCGCCCCGGCGAGCGCCTCTTCCGCGGAGGCGACCCCTTTTTCCGGATCGACGAACGCGGCCGCCGCAGCCAACGGGTCGAATCCCTGCTGCTGGGCGAAAATCTGCTGCGCGAGCGGTTCCAGCCCCTTCTCCCGGGCGACGGTCGCCCGCGTCCGCCGCTTGGGGCGGAAGGGGAGGTAGATGTCCTCGAGAACTGCGAGCGTTTTGGCCGCGGCGATCTTTCCCCGCAGCTCATCGGTGAGAAGTTCGCGCTCCGTCAGCGATTTGAGGATCGCCTCCCGCCGCTTGTCCAGTTCCCCGAGTTGGGCGAGGCGGTCGCGGATCGTGGTGATCTGCACCTCGTCCAGGGTCCCGGTGACCTCCTTCCGGTAGCGGGCGATGAAGGGGACCGTCCCCCCTTCGCCGAGGAGTTGCGCGGTCGCCGCGACCTGCGCGTTGCCGATATGGAGTTCCGCAGCGATCTGCAAATGATAGCGTTCCGCGGGGTTTTCCATGGGTGCGTCGATTTTTTGGGGTTCCATCTTTTTCTTGCCGCCTTTCAGGGTATTCCGGTGCTCTTGCCCCTCATACCACAGAGGGAACCGCTTTAGAAAGGGGCAACAAGCATCCTTGATCCACCACCAACACTTTATGATGATTGAATTTACAGCATAAACGATGACTCTTTTTATGAAGTGAGGTGAATGTAAATTGTCAGCAAACTCCCTGCTTTCCTGGGTTTGCTGAAAGTTGGTGGTGGATTTAGGAGCATCCTAAATCAACCACCAACATTTTATGATGGTTGAGTTTACTGTAGAAATTACTATTTTTTACTTACAACAAGGTGAAAGCAAATCGGCGGCAAGCTCCCGTCTTTGCACGGTTTGATCAAATTAGGTGGTGGATTTGGG
>JAURXV010000176.1 GCA_030654195.1 Syntrophales bacterium
CAAACGCCTGAGAGAAATCTCCATCAATATCCGCAATGAAATGAGCTTCCATGATATTGTAAATGATACCGGTGTCTGGTACTATCAACCGCCGAACCAGGATCAATCACATGCAAATCCTTAACCGGACATCGCTGATTATTTTACCGAGGCAATGAAACTCTCCACAGGCCAGGTCTATTTTTCTAATATTGATATGGGTCAAGAACGGGGGAAAACAGAAGTTCCTTACCAGCCAACACTGCGCATTGCAACGCCGATATTTAATAAAAACGACCAACCTCGCGGCATTATTGTTTCCAGTGTGGGCATCAAATCTCTTCTCCATTCCCCCGGATTACTAAAATCTCAAAAAGGCGAAGAGATTTACATTGTTGACAAGGACGGTTATTTCCTGCACCACAACAGCGACACCGCCAGGGAGTGGGGCGCCCCTGCCGACTTGAACACGGGTAAGAATCTGAAAGCATACCAGCCCGGTTTATTCAGGAAAATAATGAATAACGATACGGGGATCGCATTTTCTTTCGATTCTTACCGATTTCTTTTATTCAGCCGGATCGAATTTCCTCATACAAAGGGAAAATATCTGGTTATCATTGAGGAGGTTTCCCCCACTGTGATACTGGCGCCAATGTTCAGAACGGTCATTGTTGGCCTGTCTTTCATCTTCTTTTTCTCGGTGGTCCTTTATTTCTTTGTGAGGCATGCCACGCGGCAAATGCGCGAGAAAGAAGAGGCGCTCGCAGGCAGTGAGGAGCGTTTCCGCCGTGCCGTGATGGATGCGGCTTTCCCCATAATGATTCAGGCAGAAGATGGAGAAGTGGTGCAGATCAACAAGGCATGGGAGGAAATAACGGGGTATGCCCATGCGGATATTCCTACCGTTTCCGATTGGATGAGGAAGGCATACGGTCAAAGCAGAGCTGTCACTAATGCTTACATTGATACAATATTCAGCCTGGATACGAGAAAGGACCAAGGCGAATACGTCGTTACGGCCAAGGACGGAAACAAACATATATGGGATTTCGCCTCCGCACCCCTGGGAAAATTGACTGACGGCAGGCGGTTGGTGGTCAGTATGGCGAGGGATGTGACGGGAAAAAAGCAGACTGAGGAACAACTCCGCCTGCTGCTGAACTCAACGGCTGAAGCGATCTACGGCATCGATCTGGACGGCAATTGTACGTTCTGCAATCCGGCATGCCTCCGCTTACTCGGATACACACAGGCCGACGAATTGATCGGGAAGAATATGCACTGGCTGATTCACCATACGCGATCCGATGGGGCAGCCTTTCCTATCGAGGAGTGCCCGATCTTCCGGGCTTTCCAGCAAGGCGAAGGTGCGCACTTGGACGATGAAGTGCTCTGGCGGGCAGACGGCGCCTCTTTCCCCGCTGAATACTGGTCCTACCCGCAGCACAGGGATGGTCGGATCGTGGGCGCCGTAGTGTCGTTTGTAGATATTACCGAACGCAAACGGGCAGAAGAGGCGCTGACGCTCAACGCCGTGAGACTCGGGTTGTTCTTGGAACTCCACAATCTGATGGACGTCCCGCAACAGCAGCTCCTGGATTTTGTGCTTGAAGCCATCTTGAAAACGGTGCAAAGCCAGTTTGCCTTTATCGGTTTGATGGATGACACGGAATCGGCGATGACCATTCATGCCTGGTCAAAGGACGCGATGATGCAATGCGCGCTTGATGAAAAACCGATCCGCTTCCCGATTGCCGAGGCAGGGATCTGGGGCGAGTGCGTCAGACAGCGAGCCTCGTTTATATTTAACGAATATGATGCCCCCCATCCCAACAAAAAAGGGTATCCCGCCGGTCATGTCCCGCTCAATCGGATAGTAGCCATTCCGGTCTTTGACGGCGACCGCATCGTGGCTGTAGCCGCCGCCGCAAATAAGGCAGAAGCTTATACAGAGTTGGATAGCTACTCGTTGACCGTCTTGCTGGAGAGAATGTGGGGAATCATTCGACGCAAGCGGGCGGCGGAGAGTTTGAGGATTTTTTCCCAAGAACTCGAAAAAGCAAAACTCGAAGCCGAGGCGGCAAACCGGGCCAAGAGCGATTTCCTGGCGAGCATGTCCCACGAGTTGCGGACGCCCATGAACGCCATCATCGGTTTTTCCCAGGTCCTGCAGGCCAAGTATTACGGGGAGCTCAACGAAAAACAGGTTGAATATGTCACCGATATCCTCGACAGCGGCAACCATCTGCTGTCGTTGATCAACGACATCCTCGACCTGTCCAAGGTGGAGGCGGGAAAAATGCAGTTGGAGATTTCCCGGGTGGATATCAAGGCTTTACTGAAAAACTCACTGCTCATGATCCAGGAGAAGGCTCTCCGCCATGGAATCGCTGTGGAGCTAAACATCCCTGCCTCGCTGGAAGGGCTGGAGATGGATGGAGATGAGAGAAAACTCAAACAGATCATGTTCAACTTCCTTTCCAACGCCGCGAAGTTCACGCCGGAAGGTGGGAAGATCGGGGTAAGTGCGCGTCTTGTGGGGGCGCAAGGCACTGATGGAAAAGCCGGAACAGATGAAGGAACCTTCGTAGAGATCTGTGTGAGCGATACGGGTATCGGGATCAGGGCGGAAGACCATGCACGGATCTTTGAACCCTTTATACAGATCAAGGGGGGAACGACCGACAAGACGCCGGGTACGGGACTCGGCCTCTCCCTGACGAAAGATTTTGTAGCGTTGCATCGGGGTCGCATCTGGGTCGAAAGTGAAGGTGTGGGGAAAGGCAGCCGGTTTTACGTGCTCCTGCCGGTGCAGGCCGCTCGATTGCAGGAGGCAGGATAGTGTTAAAACAGGGAAAGCCGGCAAAGCAGAAGAAAAACAGTCGGACACTGAGGGACATCACGGAGAGCAAAAACCGGGCTTACGATATACAGTTTACAATCAATAAACTCCTGCAACTGTCTCTTGAAGATATCGCGCTCGATGCACTCCTCGGACATACCCTTGAGCTCATTCTCTCCCTCCAGTGGCTCGCCTTTGAGTCGAGAGGAGGCATATTCCTTGTTGAAGACGAACCCGATGTCCTGACAATGAAAGTCCAGAAAGGACTCGCCACTCCCCTTCTGAAGGAATGTGCACGAATACCCTTTGGAAGATGCCTCTGTGGACGCGCTGCATTGCTAAAAGAGGTCCAGTTTGCCGACGCGGTAGATGGCCGCCATGAAACCAGTTACGAAGGCATAGCCCCTCATGGCCATTACTGTGTGCCTATACTTGCTGGAGGCACGACGCTCGGCGTGATCAATGTATATCTGAAAGAGGGACATCGCCGTGATCCGAGAGAGGAGGAATTCTTAGCCGCAATTGCCAATACACTGGCAGGCATCCTCATCCGCAGAAGAATAACAGACCGATTGATCGAGGGCGAAAAACGTTACCAACGGCTCTTGGAGTCGGCGTCAGGTTACACCTATACGGTAAAGTTGGAGAACGGGCATCCTGTTTCAACAACACACGGCCCTACCTGTGATTTAGTGACCGGCTTTACTCCGGAGGACTACGCGGCCGATCCCGATCTCTGGTACAGAATGATTCACGAGGATGATAGAGATGCCGTGATAGAACAATCATCAAATTTGCTTTCTTTAAAGGATGCCCTGCCTGTCGAACATAGAATTATCCACAAAGACGGCTCAATCCGATGGGTCAACAATACGATAACGCCGCATTACGACTCGCTTGGTCATCTTACCGCATACGATGGCATAGTGTATAATATCACCGCCCGTAAAACGGCAGAAGAAGAACTCGTAAAATACAAAGATCACCTCGAAGAGCTGATAGCAGATCGCACGGCCGAACTAAAAACAGCTAATCGGGAACTCCTGCAGCGTCAGACGGAAATAATGGCATTGCTGTCGGCATCACGCGCCCTACTTGAACTTAAGAGATTTGATGATATCGCCCGTTCTATACTTGACCTCTGCAAAAAGCTGATCGGAGCCACTGCCGGCTATGTCGCTTTCCTGAGCACAGACGGCACCCAAAATGAGGTTCTTTTCTTGGATCCGGGTGGTCTTCCATGCAATGTTGATCCGTCACTTCCCATGCCTATGCGTGGACTGCGCGAAGAAGCGTACCGTACCGGGAAAACAGTATATCATAACGATTTTTCGAGGAGCGCCTGGGCTGAATATCTGCCTGAAGGGCATGTGAATATAGAAAATGCATTATTTGCACCCTTAAAGACTGGTGAAAAGACAATAGGGCTTTTGGGTCTGGCAAACAAGCCCGGCGGGTTTACCGAAGATGACGCAAATTTAACGGGGGCATTTGCTGAACTTGTTGTAATAGCCTATCTTAACAATAAAACACTGGAATCCCTTGCAAACAGTGAGGAACGCTTCCGCTCCGTCGTCCAGACCGCAAATGTCGCAATCGTCAATGTTGACAAATACGGTAAAGTATCTTTTTGGAACAAGGCAGCAGAGACAATATTCGGCTATTCCAGCTATGAGGTGCTGGGCAGGCCGATTACTCTTATTATCCCGGAAAAGCTCCGCAATGATCATTTGAAGGGATTTGAAAGGAATATTTCTACAAGAGAGTCCAGGGTTATTGGAAAAACGATCGAAACAACAGGACTCAAAAAGGATGGAAGTGAATTCCCCGTAGAGCTTTCAGTCTCAACATGGAAAACAAGTGAGGAGACATTCTTCACAGGCATCATGCATGATATTACCGAGCTAAAACGCGCAGAAAAAGAACTGTTGACAGCGAAGGAAATGGCCGAGGCGGCAAACCGCGCCAAGAGCGATTTCCTGGCGAGCATGTCCCACGAGTTGCGGACGCCGATGAACGCGATCATCGGTTTTTCCCAGGTCCTGCAGGCCAAGTATTACGGGGAGCTCAACGAAAAACAGGTTGAATATATCACGGATATTCTGGACAGCGGCAACCATCTGCTGTCGTTGATCAACGACATCCTCGACCTGTCCAAGGTCGAGGCGGGAAAAATGCAGTTGGAGCTTTCACGTGTGGATATCACGGCTTTACTGAAAAACTCACTGCTCATGATCCAGGAGAAGGCTCTCCGCCATGGAATCATCGTGGAGCTAAACATCCCTGCCTCGCTGGAAGGGCTGGAGATGGATGGAGATGAGAGAAAACTCAAGCAGATCATGTTCAACTTCCTCTCCAACGCCGCGAAGTTTACACCGGAGGGCGGCCGCATCGGGGTAAGTGCGCGTCTTGTGGGGGCGCAAGGCACTGATGGAAAAGCCGGAACAGATGAAGGAACCTTCATAGAGATCTGTGTGAGCGATACGGGTATCGGGATCAAGGCGGAAGACCAGGAACGGGTCTTCGAACCCTTTGTGCAGGTCAAGGGGGGAACGATCGACAAGACGCCGGGTACAGGACTCGGCCTCACCCTGACGAAAGATTTTGTAGAGTTGCACGGAGGTCGCATCTGGGTTGAAAGTGAAGGTCTGGGGAAAGGAAGCCGGTTTTACGTGCTCCTGCCGGTGCAGGCCAGATAGGCTGAAGGTAGATAGGCCGAAGGGGGTTGAGTTCCTTCAGCCTTCAGCCTAAACGCCTTATTTTAAGGAGGATTCGATGGATAAGAACCATTCTTACAATTATGCCGAAGCGGTGGAGGTGACCAGGGGAATTTACTGGGTCGGCTCTCACGATCCAAAGGAGTTGTTTCACTGCAACCCATACCTCCTCGTCGATGGGGAGGAGGCGGTCCTCTTCGACCCGGGAGGCGTCACCGATTATTCAGAGGTGGCCCGTAAAGTCTTTTCCATTGTTAAACCCGCCCAGATTCGCTACGTTGTTCTCCACCATCAGGACCCCGATCTGTGCGCCTCCGCGCCCCTTCTGGAGGAGGCCATTGATCATGGGCAAATGAAGATCGTTGCCCACTCCCGGGCCAGTGTCCTGATCGGCTATTATGGCATCGAGAGCGAATTCTATCTCGTGGACAAAAACCACTACAGCCTCACGTTGAAAAGCGGCCGGATCCTCCGGTTTCTGACGACCCCCTTCTGCCACTTTCCTGCGGCCATTGTGACCTATGACGAACGGGAGAAGGTCCTGTTTTCGTCGGATCTCTTTGGCGCCATCAGTCCAGGCTGGTCTCTTTTTGCCAAAGAGGGATACGAGGAGCGGATGAGGGTTTTTCACGTCGGCTACATGGCCAGCACCCGCCATCTGTCCAAAGTTATGGAAAGGATGGCCACGCTGGATCTGGAGATGATCCTTCCTCAGCATGGGTCCATTATACCGAAGGAAATGATCCCAGGTTGCATAGATTTTCTGAAAAGTCTTCCCTGTGGCATTGACGCCCAGGAAACGGAAGAAGAGTTGTACGGCTGGATCCGCGTCGGGAAAGCTGATGAGAAAAAACATATTCTCATTGTGGAAGACAACGGAAAAAGTATGAAGTTGTTGCGTGATATCCTCACTATATCCGGGTACGTCACCATCGAGGCCGACGACGGGAGGAAGGCCGTCGAGCTGGCAAAAGAAAAAAAGCCGGATCTGATCCTGATGGACATTCAGTTGCCGATCCTGGATGGTCTGGAAGCGACGAAACTCATCAAGGCAGATCCTGCGACGCAGAACATACCGATCTTTGCGCTGACCGCCTTTGCCATGGGCGGCGACCGGGAAAGATTCATTCAGGCCGGCTGTGACGACTACGTATCGAAACCCTATAACATCGGGGAACTTTTGGGAAAAGTGAAGAATATTCTGGCAGGTTAAGGGTGGGATCCATAACAAGCAGGCCATCATGAGTAATAGACAGAAAATCCTCATTGTTGACGACGAACCGAGAAACCTCAGGCTTCTTGAGGCAATATTGATGCCCGAAGGGTATGAAATTGATTCTGCCGAAAATGGAAGAAAGGCAGTGGATAAAGCACTTTCTTTCGCTCCCGATTTAATACTCCTCGATGTAATGATGCCGGAGATGGACGGGTATCAGGCCTGCAAGGCTATCAGGGGGGATAAAAATATTCCCTATATCCCGATAATCTTTCTCACAGCCATGGAGATAGACCAGAAAGATATCGTCCATGGTCTCGATATGGGCGGGGATGATTACATCAAAAAACCTTTTGTAGCAATTGAGCTGTTTTCACGAATACGGGCTGCTCTCCGCGTCAAAAAGCTCTATGATGAACTTGCCAGGACCAAGGCGGAACTTGCGAGATATGTATCCCTTTCCACTCTGAGGATGGCAGAAAGAATAGCAGCCGGCGATCTTGACACGGCGGAAGGGGTAGCCTATGTCACCGTTCTTTTTTCTGATATCAGGGGATATACAAGCATAACCGAGCACATGGAGGCTGCGGAGGTTTTTAAGATGTTAAATGCGTGTCTCTCCAAACAGATTGAGATTGTGGAGAAATGTCAGGGGATTATTGATAAATTGACGGGCGACGAAGTGATGGCGGTTTTTCATGGCGAGGAAGCGGCTCAAAATGCCCTTCAGTGCGGACGGGAAATCGTGAAAGCCCTGTGCAATTCAGATATGTGCCTGAAAAATGACTGGATCGGCGTAGGAATCGGGGTGAATACCGGCCCGGTATACATAGGGAGTATCGGCTCCATAAAACGTCAGGACTATACGGTGATAGGAACAACGGTGAATATTGCCGCCCGGCTCTGCGGACATGCAAAAAAGTTTCAGGTGCTTTTTACGGAAAATACGAGGAAGCACATAGAAGGAAAGGGGTTCTCCTTCATGTCAATCGGCAATATACCCTTGAAAGGGATAAGTTTACCCATCAACGTCTTTGAATTGGAGTAATTGTTCAGCACCCCCTCACCCTGTCCCTCTCCCGCCAAGGGAGAGGGGACACTACGAATTGGAGTAACCATGAAACAAAAAATTCTTGTGGTTGACGATGAAGACCGGAATCGCCGGTTGATGGAAGCATTGCTGGTTCCGTTAGGTTATGAGGTCATTCTTGCCGTCGATGGAGAAGAGGCGCTCCGGAAAGTTCAGGAAACGCCCCCGGATGTCATACTCCTTGATGTCATGATGCCGGGAATAAATGGCTTTGACGTCGCCAGAAAGCTGAAAGAAAATGAGGAAACCAAGATCATTCCGATTGTCATGGTTACGGCGCTGCAAGATGTTGAAAGCCGGATCAAAGCAATTGAGGCCGGGGCTGACGATTTTTTAAGCAAGCCCGTGGACAAGACCGAATTGCAGGCAAGGGTTCATTCCCTGGTGCAGGTGAAGGCGTATAACGACCACATGCGGGATTATCAGAAAGAATTGGAAGCGGAAGTTGCAAAAAGGACGGAAGAATTAAGGAAAGCCTTTGAAACAATCAAAACAGCGTCTCTGGACACCATCTGTCGTCTCTCCCGCGCCTCCGAGTATAAAGACGAGGATACGGGCGCCCATATCAAGAGGATGAGCAACTACTCGGCCGCCGTTGCCCGTCAAATGGGACTAAGCAAAGATGACGTGGATACCATACTCTATGCATCCCCCATGCACGACGCGGGAAAGATTGGCATTCCCGACAAGATTCTGCTGAAACCGGGGAAGTTTGCCCCCGACGAATGGGAAATCATGAAACAACACGCCGTCATCGGGGGGAAAATCCTGAGCGGCTCCGATTCGGAATTTATCAAATTGGCGGAAGTTATCGCCCTTACCCACCATGAAAAATGGGACGGCAGCGGCTATCCCCATGGTATCCGGGGGACAGCCATTCCTCTGATGGGACGTATTGCGGCCATCGCCGACGTGTTTGACGCCCTCACCTCCAAACGACCGTACAAAGAAGCATTTTCCCTTGATAAATCCTTCGCGATCATCCGGGAAGGCAGTGGCAGCCATTTCGACCCGGAGGTCATGGACGCCTTTTTCGCCGTTGAAAAAGAGATTCTCTCGATCAAGGAAACCTTCAAGGATCAGGAGCCAAGTTTGTTTGTCCAGATGCGCGGGATGGACTTGCAGGGGTAAACGGAACTCCTCAATAAGGCGGCGCAGGGAAAGAGCCGGATTGTGCAGCCATTTGCGGAAAAGTCTTGACTTATGTGCAAGATGCTGCCAAATGGTCGAACATGAAACGTTACCTTTACGAGTCCATCCATAGAGATCTGAAAAGGAAAATGGTCATCCTGACGGGACCGCGCCAGGTGGGAAAGACCTGGCTCGCCAGGGAGCTGATGTCCGAGTTCAGAAACCCCCAGTATCTGAATTACGACCATTTCGACGATGCCCGGATCATCGGCGGCCACGCCTGGGCGCTCGATGCCAATCTGCTTGTGCTCGACGAGATTCACAAGATGCCGGGGTGGAAGATGTTCATCAAGGGGATCTATGACACCCGCCCCGCAGGCCAGGCCATTCTGATCACCGGCAGTTCCCGTCTGGATACCTTCCGACAGGCGGGCGAATCCCTGGCCGGCCGGTATTTCCCGTTCCGCCTGCACCCCCTCTCCGTCCGGGAGTTGCAGGATTCCCTGGCGCCCTTCGAAGCCCTGTCGCTGCTGAACCGTCTGGGAGGTTTCCCGGAGCCCTTCCTGTCCGGGGAGGAGACGGAGGCGGCGCGCTGGCGGAACCAGTACTACACGGATCTGGTCCGGGAGGATATCCTCGAATTCGGCCGGGTTCAGGAGATCCGATCCATGCGTCTCCTGCTGGAACTGCTGCGGGAACGGGTGGGGTCGCCTGTCTCGTACACCTCTCTGGCCGGCGACCTTCAGCTTGCCCCGAATACGGTCCGCCGGTACATCGACATCCTGGAAAGCCTCTGCGTCATTTTCCCCGTCCGCCCCTTCAATGCCAACGTGGCGCGGGCGGTCCTGCGGGAGCCGAAGATCTATTTTTACGACAGCGGCTACGTCAAGGGCGATGAGGGAGTCAGGCTGGAGAATACCTGTGCCGTATGTCTGCAGAAGCATGTCCATTATTTGCAGGACACGACCGGAGACGATGTCGCCCTGCATTACGTTCGGACCAAGGACGGCCGCGAGGTCGATTTTGCGCTCACCCGGGAGGGGAAAGCCGAGCGGTTGATCGAGGTCAAACTTTCGGAGGAGATCCCGACCGCTTCCCTTTGCTTTTTCGCCAAAAGGATGCCCGGTGTGTCGGCCCTCCAGCTGGTCCACAACCTGAGACGGGAGCAGCAGCGGGATGGCATCTCCATTCTCTTGGCAGGAAAATGGCTTGCCGATTTGTCGGCATGATCCGGTCGGCCCGCGGGTGAACAGTTTTCTTTCAGGCAGCGATCCCGGGAGATGCGGCCTATTCCGATTTGGGATGTTTGCAGGTTTTTGACGAAAGGGGCGTTTTATCATGTCTGCTCCCCGAGAAGTTCTTGATCTCGCTTCGCGTTTTGAAGAAAATCTTGCGTCCTTTACCTCCGGCGCCTACAACGAGGCCCAGCTCCGCCGGGAGTTCATCGATCCTCTCTTCCGGGCGCTGGGCTGGGATCTGGACAATGTCGCCGGCCACGCCGAGGCGTACAAGGACGTGATCCACGAGGACGCCATCCGGATCGGCGGCGCGGTGAAGGCCCCGGACTACTGCTTCCGCATCGGCGGGACGCGAAAGTTCTTCGTCGAGGCGAAAAAGCCAGCTGTCCGCATCGCCGAGGAGGCCGCCCCCGCCTACCAGCTCCGCCGCTATGCCTGGTCCGCCGGGCTGCCCCTCTCCATCCTCACGAACTTCGAGGAATTTGCCGTTTACGACTGCCGGATCAAGCCGGACCAGAACGACCGGTCCGCGACAACCCGGATTCTGTTCTTCAACTTCCGGGACTACGCCGCCCGCTGGGAGGAGATCGCCGCCGTTTTCACCAAGGAGGCCGTCCTCAAAGGGGCCTTCGACCGCTACGCCGAATCGACCCGCCTGAAGAAGGGCACCGCCGGCGTGGACGAGGCCTTTCTCCGGGAAATCGAATCCTGGAGGGATCTTCTGGCCCGGACCATCGCGCTCCGAAACCCCGCCCTGAGCCAGCGGGAGCTGAACACGGCGGTGACGCTGACGATCAACCGGATCATCTTTCTCCGAATCTGCGAGGATCGGGGGATCGAGCCCTACGGCCAGCTCCAGGGGCTCCTGAACGGCGGGGGCGTGTATCGGCGTCTTGTGGAGATCTTCCAACGGGCCGACGACCGGTACAACTCCGGCCTGTTTCACTTCCGGCAGGAGCAGGGGCGCACCGCGCCGCCGGATCGACTCACGCTGGACCTCGCCATCGACGACAAGGCGCTCAAGGAGATCTTTCAGGGGCTCTATTACCCCGACTCCCCGTATGAATTCTCGGTTCTCCCCGCCGACATCCTCGGCCGGGTGTATGAGCAGTTCCTCGGCAAGGTGATCCGCCTCACCGCCGGCCACCAGGCGAAGGTGGAGGACAAGCCGGAGGTGAAGAAGGCGGGCGGCGTCTTCTACACCCCAAAAACCATCGTCGATTATATCGTCGAGGAAACGGTCGGCCGCCTCCTTGATGGCCGGACGATCGCCCAGGCCGACCGGCTTCGGATCCTCGATCCCGCCTGCGGCTCCGGCTCGTTCCTGATCCAGGCCTACCAACGCCTCCTCGACGGGTACCGGGACCGCTACGTGGCAGGCGGTCCGGAGAAGCGGACGAAGGGGCGGAGGCCGGTACTCTATCAGGCCGCCGGCGGCGAGTGGCGGCTGACAACGGCGGAACGCAAGCGGATTCTGCTGAACAACATCTACGGCGTGGACATCGACCCCCAGGCCGTCGAGGTGACGAAGCTCTCGCTCCTCCTCAAGGTCCTGGAGGGGGAGAGCGGGGAGACCCTCACGAACCAGATCAAGCTCTTCCAGGAGCGCGCCCTCCCCGATCTCTCCGGGAACATCCGCTGCGGCAACTCGCTGATCGGTCCGGATTTCTACGACGGCGCGCAGCTCACGCTGCTGGGCGACGAGGATCAGTACCGGATCAACTGCTTCGACTGGGAAAAGGAGTTTCCGGAGGTCTTCGCCGGCGGGAACGGGCGAACGCCGTCCGCAACGCGCGGCGGCCGGGAAGCGGCGTCGCCGAATCGGGACGGCGGCTTCGACGCCGTCATCGGCAACCCGCCGTACATCCGCATCCAGATGATGAAGGAGTGGGCGCCGCTGGAGGTGGAATTCTACAAGAGAGCCTTTGCCGCCGCCGGGAAGGGGAACTACGACATCTACGTGGTCTTTGTCGAAAAGGGCCTCGGCCTTCTGAACGCGAAGGGGCGGCTGGGCTTCATACTGCCGCACAAGTTCTTCAACGCGCAGTACGGCGAGCCGCTGCGCGGTCTTCTGGCGAAGGGGAAACACCTGAGCGGGGTCGTCCATTTCGGCGATGCCCAGGTCTTCGCCGGGGCGACGACCTACACTTGCCTTCTGTTCCTGGAGAAGGCGGGCGCCGACGCCTGCCACTTCACGAAGGTGGACGATCTGGAGGCCTGGCAAAAGACGGGTCAGGGAACCGAAGGTGCCATCCCCGCCGCAAACATCACCGCAGCCGAGTGGAACTTCACCGTCGGCCGCGGTGCCGACCTCTTCGAAAAACTCCGCCAAATGCCGGTGAAATTGGAAGGCGTGACATCCCGAATCTTTCAGGGTATCAAAACCAGCGCCGACAAGATCTATATTGTCGAAGAAAAGGAACGTGAAACGGGACCATCGGGACGGATCAAAGTTCATTCGCGGGAAAAGAATGCCGAATTCTGGCTGGAGCCCGATCTGCTTCATCCGCTGATCAAAGGCGGCGACAGCAGGCGGTACCATCTGCAGCGGACCAACCGCCTGATCCTCTTTCCCTATGCAACCAGGGAGAACGGTTCCTCCGGCTTGATTCCTGAATCGATCTTCAACTCCCGGTACCCTCTGTCGTGGTCCTATCTCCTTGCCAACAAGGTATTTCTCGAAAATCGGGAAGACGGAAAAATGCGAGGAGCCAATTGGTACGGTTATGTTTATCCCAAAGCACTGGATGTCATGCCTCTGCCGAAGATCTTCACACCCGACATCGCGGCGTGTTCGTCCTTCTCGTTGGATGAAACCGGCGATGTCTTCTTCACCGGCGGCGTTGCCGGCGGATACGGCATCCTTTCTTCCCCTGAATTTTCAAGGGAATATATCCTCGGCCTGCTGAACAGCCGTTTGCTGGAGTGGTTTCTCCGTAAAACCGCCACGCAGATGCGCGGGGGATACTTCAGCTACGAATCCAGATTCATTCGTCATCTCCCGATCCGCACCATCGACTTCGCCGACCCGACGGACCGGGAGCGCCACGACCGGATGGTTTCCCTTGTCGAGCAGATGCTCGCCCTCCGCCGGCAGCTCGCCGCCACCCGAACCGCCCACGAACAGACGAACCTCAAGCGCCAGATCGACGCCGCCGACCGCCGGATCGACCACCTCGTTTATGACCTCTACGACCTCACGGATGACGAAATCCGGATCGTCGAGAAAGATTGACAAAGCAAATTCCATATTGCATGATTACAAATACATGATGCTTTGAGGGATTTCTCGTGACCAAACAGGACAAGATTCAGTACTGGATTGCCGCCGCCGAGAATGATTGGCGGGTTTCCGGGCATCTTTACGAGAAGAAAGACTATCCCTATGCCCTTTTCTTTGGACACCTGACCATAGAAAAACTGCTCAAAGCCCTCTATGTTTGTCGTTCCGATGATACTCCGCCTCACACACATCAGTTAGCTTTTCTGGCGGAAAAGGCGGGTTTGGAACTGGGACCGGAGAAGTTTGAATTGCTTGAGACAATAACGGATTTTAACCTTGAAGCCCGCTATCCGGATGAGAAATTTTCCTTCTACAAGAAATGCACACAGGAATTCACAGAGGGTTATTTGAAGAAAATCGAGGGGGCGATGACATGGCTGCGCAGCTTGATTCCATCATCGATATCGTAAGAAAATACGTCGCCGAATTGGAAAGGCACCATATCCCGGTTCGACAAGCCATCCTTTACGGCTCATTTGCCAATGGACAAGTCCGGGAGGAAAGCGACATCGATGTGGCCCTGGTCTCGGAGGCGTTTACCGGCGATCGCTTTGAGGATCGGCGGCGAATCGTACCGCTTCGCAGAAAGATCGATAACCGGATCGAACCGATGCCGTTTACACCGACCGGATTTTCAGACGGCGGCAATCTGATTGATGAGATCAAGAAGACCGGAATCAGGATCGATTGAAAGGATGCGCAGAGGATGAACGGGCGATGGGGCTATCGAGGATGTAAATGGTCGGGAGGAAAACCATGAACTTGAAAGCAGGGAAAAAGGCGCCGCAGATCGTCTTTCGCGGGGGGGAACCTTCCGCCGTCATCCTGGACATCGAGGTGTATCAGGAGATGCTGCAACGGCTGGAGGATATCGAAGATCTTAATCCCTTTGGGGTCAATTCCCCGAAGCTTGCTTCGGCCTTTGGAAAGATGTTAGCATGATTGTGTGAGCGAATATGTCCATAAGCATCATAATGTGTCGGTACTCCTGTATCATTTGGTGTGCCCGGCCAAATACAGGCGGGTAGTATTCACGGAAGAGGTTGATTTGATTCTGAAGGAAGTATGTTTGGAGATTGCCAAGCGATACGAGATTATTTTTCTTGAGATTGGGGTTGAAAAGGACCATGTGCACTTTTTGCTCCAGTCAGTTCCGAGCTATAGTCCAACGGAGGTAGTGAAAATAGTTAAAAGTATAACGGCCAGAGAAATATTCAAGCGCATACCGGGCTTGAGAAGGAAATTGTGGGGAGGAGAGTTCTGGACCAAAGGGTATTTCATCAGCACGGTTGGTTGCCATGGGAATGAAGAGGCCATAAAGAATTATGTAAAGAACCAGGGTAGAAGCGAAAAAGGTTACAAAAAGCTTCATAGGCAAGAGTTACAGCTGGAGTTGTTCTGAGTTTTTGATACCCCGTAGCTTGCTGCGGGGTAGTTCATTCCTTCCATGTCTGAAATCCTCGGCTATACCGAAGAAGAAATGATGGGGATGAGCTTCCGCCTGTATACGGACAAAGAAAACTCCGAGAAGATTTTTCGCGATTTTAATGAGGTCTATCGGACTGGCATCCCGTCAAAAGTGGATTATGAACAGATAAAGAAGGACGGGAGCAAGATGTTTGTGGAAACGTCAGTTGCGCTGATGAGGGATTCCTTGGGGCAACCGACCGGCTTCCGGGGCATTGTTCGCGATATCACCGGGCGTAGGCAGACGGAGGAGACGCTGCGGGAGAGCGAGGAACGCTATCGGAACATGATTGAAAATTCGAGCGACTTGATTCAGAGTGTTACTCCTGAGGGAAAATTCATCTTTGTCAATCCTGCATGGCGTGAGAGCCTTGGCTACACCGAAGAAGAACTTCTCGATCTCAGCCTATTTCAAATCATCCATACGGATTCGATGGCCCATTGCCAGAGGATGTTTCAAGAAATAATGTCGGGGCATTCGGTGAAGAACACTCAAGCCACTTTCGTCTCCAAGAGCGGAAGACTCGTAATCGTGGAGGGTAATGTAGTCCCTCGAATGGTTGGCACACAAGTAATCGCCACCCATGGTTTCTTTCGCGACATCACCGAACGCAAACGGGCAGAGAATGAACTCCAACGAAACTATGATACCCAAGATGCGCTCAATTTTCTTCTGCGCCGATCTTTGGAAAATATACCCCTTGAAGAAATGCTCAAGCAAGCTCTAGACCTTGTTCTTTCCATTCCATGGCTTGCCATTGAATCAAAAGGTGGGATCTTCCTTGTCGAAGATGACCCCGAGATCCTGGTAATGAAGGCGCAGAACAATTTAGAAGAACCCGTAAGAATAATGTGCGCGCGAGTTCCGTTTGGAAAATGCCTTTGCGGGCGGGCCGCATCGATGCAGAAAATACAATTCAGCGATCGTCTTGATGAACGGCATGAGATTGTTTACGAAGGCATGCGTCCCCATGGTCACTACTGTGCTCCTATATTGTTCGCTGGCAGAACAATTGGTGTAATAAATCTGTATGTTAGAAAAGGACACCATCAAGATCAAAAAGAAGAGGCGTTTCTGACAGCCATTACCGATATGCTGGCAGGCATAATAGAGCGCAAGCGGGCGGAGGAGGCGCTGCAGGAGGGTCAACGACAGCAGAAAGCCCTTCTTGATAATATTCCTGATATTGCCTGGTTAAAGGATAAAGAAAACAGATTTATTGCTACAAACGAACCTTTTGGAAAAGCATGCGGCTTTGAGCCCGATGATTTAGTTGGCAAAACGGATTTAGATATATGGCCGAGGGCTTTAGCTGAAAGGTATATTGCAGATGATAAAGAAGTCATGGAATCCGGCAAGCGTAAGCAGGTTGAGGAGCCATTGACAGACAGCGAAGGCAAATCTTTGTGGATAGAAACAATAAAAACGCCGATATATGATGAGCAAGGAAATGTCGTAGGAACTGCAGGAATCGCCCGCGACATTACCGAACGCAAGCAGGCGGAAGCAAAACTCCAGAATACCCTGGTCAGTCTCAGGAAGGCGTTTAACACGACCATTCAGGTCATGGTGTCCGCCGTAGAGACAAGAGATGCCTATACGGCCGGTCATCAGACCCGATCGGCTGACCTTGCCCGTGCCATTGCCACGGAGATGGGATTACCACAGGAGAAGATCGAGGGCATCCGCATGGCCGGTTCCATCCATGATATTGGAAAACTATCGATCCCTGCTGAGATATTGTCGAAGCCTACGAAGCTGTCCGAGATTGAGTTTTCCCTGATTAAAGAGCATGCCCGCAAAGGATTCGAGATGCTCAAAGACGTGGAATCACCCTGGCCCCTGGCCGAGATTGTCTACCAGCACCATGAGCGGATGGACGGCTCCGGTTATCCCCAAAGACTCAAAGGGGATGACATTCTGATGGAGGCCCGCATCCTTGCCGTTGCCGACGTGGTGGAAGCGATGGCCTCACACAGGCCCTACCGTCCCGGCTTGGGCATTGAAACCGCTCTGAATGAAATCGAGAAGAACAGAGGTATCTTTTATGACAACGCTGTCGCAGATGCCTGTTTGAGATTATTTCGGGAAAAAGGTTATAAACTTTCAGAGGCATGGTTATAAGCGGTAATCCACACCTCAATTCGATACCGAGTGTCATTGACTCGTAGGTGGCTTCAATAACGGGCAAATTTCATTTTTCCCCTGATCACATTTGCGCATTACCAAAAGAAAGAAACTCATCGCACCTCACCGAAGGGTTTCATAGCCTCCGCGGACGCCATGCTGCGAGAAGACGATTTGCCAAAGTTGAACATGCCGGGCGCGAAAGGATCCGGCGCAGTAAAGCAGGTAGTTCAGGTGCCAGTCTTCCATGACAAAGCTCTTTTCAACGGCGGCGCCTATCTGGGCGATGGACGGTATTGCCTCGCGGAAAAAGATATTGGTCATGAAGGGGTCCGCAAAGCGCTCGGTTTTTTTGTACCCATTATTGGAAGCTGGGCTTACAGCCGTTGCGCCGACCATTCCGGAAGATTAATCGTTTGACAATGCCCGCCGATCTGTGGAATAAACACACCCGAAAAACTGTGGATTTATGGGCATTCCGGGGGGTTGGTCATGCAGGACAGGTCCATCAAAATCGTTGTTCTCTTTCTGCTTCCGCTGCTGCTTTATCTGGCTCCGCTTCCATTCACCCCCCTCATGGAGCCGGATGAAGGGCGGTACAGCGCCATTCCCAGCGCGATGAACGCCACCGGCGACTATGTCACGCCGCGGCTGAAAGCGGCCGTATATTTCGAGAAACCGCCCCTCAGTTACTGGGCGACGGCGATCTTTTTCCGGATTTTCGGGGAGAATGCGTTCTCGGCCCGCCTCTTCGCGGCCCTCTGCGCCTGGGGGTGCATCCTGCTGGTCTATCGCATGGGGATCTATTTTCATGATGCGCGGACAGGACTCTATGCGGCCGCCGTTCTGACCACCTTCCTCTATCATGTCGCCATCGGCCGGATAAACATCCTCGACATGCCGCTCGCCTTTTTCGTCTGCATGGCGATCTGGTCCGGATTTCGCTGCTTTGCCGAGGCGGAAAAGAAGAAGGGATGGCTTTACCTCCTCTACCTTTTCAGCGCGCTGGCGTTTCTGGCCAAGGGGTTGATCGGGATCGCGTTTCCGTTCGGCGTTGTGGTGATCTGGCTTCTGACATCTGGCCGCTGGCGGGAGGTTATCGCGCTTTTTTCCCCCGTCGGCATCCTGCTTTTTTCGGCCGTGTCGCTCCCCTGGCTGATCCTTGTCCAGCAGCAGAACCCCGATTTCTTCCGTTTCTTCATTATCCAGGAACACATGCTCCGCTATGCCACCCGGATGCATGACCGCTATCAGCCCTTTTATTTCTATCTCCCCATCATCCTGGCCGGGACCCTTCCGTGGTGCGCCTTCCTGCCGGAGGCGATCCGGGGGGTCGGGAAAGGCGAAAAATTGTTCGGCAGTGCCGAGAAGCGATTTCTGCTGACCTGGTTTGGCCTGATCTTTCTCTTCTTTTCGATCTCTTCATC
>JAURXV010000010.1 GCA_030654195.1 Syntrophales bacterium
TGTCAAACGCCTGAGAGAAATCTCCATCAATATCCGCAATGAAATGAGCTTCCATGATATTGTAAATGATACCGGTGTCTGGTACTATCAACCGCCGAACCAGGATCAATCACATGCAAATCCTTAACCGGACATCGCTGAAGAATTGTAAGCTATTTTAAAAACAGGTACAAATTGTCTAATGACAGAGCGATGCTATTAACCAATGATGAGGCAACGGTTATCAAAATATCTAGATTTATTACCAATAACGCCATGAAGTTATTGGATAAAGATGACACTTTTATTTTATATTTCGGGGGACATGGAGCGCCTGATGTAGATTCTGCTTCGAATGACAATGATGGTCTAAAGAAATATTTGTTATTGCATGACAGCGACTTGAACTCATTGCCAATGACGGCTTTAAGTCTCAATAATTTGGCGCTTTTGCTGGAAAAATTGCCATGCAAACGCATTGTGATATTGCTGGACAGCTGTTTTGCAGGGACAGCTGGGATGCAAACGCTTTCCAAGTTAAAAGGTATTAGAATAAGCGAGAAGTCCTATAAGAACATAACAGAACTGTCTGGCGAGGGACGTGTAATCCTCGCGGCATCAAATGAAAACCAGGTGAGCCATGAGGAGGACAGCCTTCAGGCTGGTGTTTTTACTCACTACTTACTGGAAGGCTTAAATGGTAAAGCGGATTTGAAAGGTGATGGAAAAATTAATATTCTGGGATTGTATGAGTACGTATCCAAAGAAGTGTCAAGGCAGACACAAAACAAACAGTCACCTGTTTTCCGAGGCACGCTTGATGCGAATATCATATTCTAGTGACGTTTTGGGTGTTGACCGGGAGCTCCTCGAGAAGGGTAGTAATTAATATTGTACCCTCCGCTTATCGGCATTACGCGATGACTTTCCCATGATCGAGGCTCTCGAAGGGATGGCCCGCCTTGACCTCATCCGGAAGTCCGATGGCGATGATGGCTAAAACCCTGAGCGGGTGGTCGATACCCAGGATGTTTCGCACATGATCCTCGGAGGTCGATTCGGCGTTGTGTCTCCGGTTTCTTACCTGGATCCAGCAACTCCCCAGGCCCAGGTTTTCGGCGGCCAGGTGCACGATAATCGCGGCGATGGAACAATCCTCGATCCATACGTCGGATGCGGTTTCATCTCCGCAGACCACCACCGCAAGTGAAGCGTCTTTCAGGAAGGCGGATCCGCTTTCCTTGCAGCGGGACAGTCTCGTGATAACCTCGGCATCCTGCACGAAGAAGAATTTCCATGGCCGGTTGTTCCGTGAAGAGGGGGACCGCAATACCGCTTCTTTCAGATCATCTATGGCGGCCTGTGCAATTTGGTCCTTCTTGAATTTTCGGATGCTTCTTCTTTTTCTCAGCAATTCCAGCATACTGTTCCTTTCCCAGTCAGTGTTTCGGTGCAGGTAAATCCCCCTGGATGCCCATAGCATGCCACAATATTTTCATCGGCGAAACATTTTTTTTGCGAACGATACCGAATGATGTTCACTACGACCCGGATCGCGGTGCGTTGTTCCTGCGCATGAGAAAACCGCCGGCGACCAGCATCGCCGAGTTCGAGACAAATACCGGAAAGAAGCCGAATGCCGTACCCAAACTCCCGAAGACAAGCGGGATCACCAGGTGCGCGAAATTGTTTACCGTCACCCGCAGGCCGGTAGATTCCGCCACCCGTCCCTTCGGCGAAAGCGCATAGATCAAAGACATCGATAGCGGCTGACCGCAGCCGCAGCCCAGTCCCAGAAGGAACGCAATCGCCGCCAAAGCGTAGGCGTTCCGGAAAAACGGGAACAGTACGAACGCAAACGCCGCTACGAAGATCGCATATGTCAGGATTGCCGCCTCAGGTGACATTGTTATCAGACGGGGCAGGGCGATGCGGATTACGAACGTAGCGAGCGCAAAAACTCCGAGCACTGTGCCGATGGCGGACGCAGACAGGCCTATCGAGTAGCCGTAAATCGGCAGATAGAACTGAAAGAGATCCCACGCCGACGATATGATGCCGCTCGCGATGAAGGTGTTGCGCAGAACCGGGATGCGCCACAGGTCGAGCGCGTTTCGCTGTCCGTCCGCCGCCTCACGCTTGACGGCAGGGGGGAGAAATCCCGGCTTGAACCAAAGCAACAGCAGGGGTATCAACGGGAATGAGGCGAGCAGCAGGAAGGTGGGTAAGTGGCCGAGATGGTCGATCGAAAATCCCGCCGCCATGGGTCCCAGGAAACCCGCACCGGAAAATCCGAGGCTGACCAGCGCGTAATTGCGGACACGGTTTCCCACGCCGCCGATACCGCCTGCGATACCCGTCACGGTGACAAAAAAGAAATGAAATGACGTGCCGATCAGCAGAGCCGAGATGTAAAGCGTGACGAGCCCGGGAAAGAGCGGAGGAAGCAGCAGCGCCATGGATATGCCCGTGGTACCCAACAGCATCGGCAGCCGCGGGCCGATGCGATCGGCAAGCTTGCCGATTGAGACTGCCAGGAGCATCGGACAGAGCCCGTAGAGCGCCATCAGCACACCGATCACAAGCTGGTTCGCTCCGAGTTCAAGGGCGTACAGGGAAACCGCGACCCGACTTCCCCCAAACCCGGCATGGTTCAAGGTGCACATCAGCACGATCAGATATATCGCCATTTAGTAACCAGGATTCAGCAACTGTACACCCGCCCATTTTCGAATTATCGTTGGAGTTGAATAGACCGGTTTTCCCGATGTACAGGTTGATTTTCGGGTTCCCCTTTACCGCCTGGTTTCCTGGCGGTGACACATTATCTCAACCATGTGTACGTTAATACCAACGTTTCGATATCAAAATTTCAACATCTCAATCACGCATATCAAAATTCAAATGGCCGTCCGCTCTCTTTCCCGCTCGATCATCTTGGCAAACCGCATCATGCCTTCTTCGACCTGCTCCGGCGAGATCATGCTGAAACTGGCCCGCATATAATTTTTCAGACCGCCTGTCGTCGAAAAAGCGCTTCCGGGAACCAAAATGATGCGCAGATCCAGGCCGTCCATCTCCATCATGCGATCGGCGTCAAACCGATCCGGCATTTCAAACCAGAGGAACATCCCCACCGAGGGGACGTTGTACCGGATATCGGCCGGCAGCCGTCTGTTGGCCGCGGCGAGGACGGCATCCCGGTTTCGTCGGTAGATTTTGCAGTTTTCGCGGATCAGCGCGCGGAATTCTTCATGGCTGTGGCTTGCCAGAAAACCGGCCAGGAGCGCCTGATCCATCGCGCTGGTATGCAGATTCGATCCCTGCTTGTAGAGCTGGAAATAACGGATGATTTCGGGCGGTCCCGAGGCATATCCGAGTCGCAAACCCGGCGCGAAGATCTTGGAGAAACTGTCCAGACGGACAACCCGTTCCTCCCGATCCAGCGATTGGACGGTGGGCAAAGGGTCCCGATCTTCCAGTTGGACCAACTGGTAGGGATCGTCTTCCAGGATCAGCAGATCGTATTTTGATGCGAGCTGCAACAGGTGGCTGCGGCGCTCCGGGGAGAGGGAGACGCCGGCCGGGTTGTTTCCGTTGGGAACGTCGTAGATGAATTTCGGCAGGCTTTCACCGGCGGCTTTTCTCTTCGAAAGGAGCCTTTCCAGTTCCGTTGTGATCATCCCCCGTGCATCCAGCGGAATCGGAATGAAGCGCTGCGTAAATGCGCTGAAAGCGGCCATGGCGCCGGGGTAAGCCGGCTCCGACAGCGCGACGCTGTCCCCCTCATCCAGGAAGAGATAGGCCATGGTATGGAGGCCCTCCTGCGCGCCGTTGAGAACCTGGATCTGTTCTCCCTTCAGTTCCACCCCGTCTTTGGCGGCATGCCATTGGATAAGACGGGGCTTCAAATCGGCATGGGCGTCGGTCGGACCGTACTGACAGGCCAGATCCATGGATTTGTCCCGGATCTGAAACTTGCGGCCGCTCTTGAACACCACCTCCATGGATGTGAGGGCAAAGGTCTCGGCGTTCGGATAGCCCCCGCCCAGCGAGATCATGCCCGGCATCCGCATCAGGGGGTTCAGCTTGCGAATCGGAGAGGGTCTCAGACCCTCCGTCCGCCGGGCCAGCAATGGGTGGATATTCATGAAATTCTCCCGAGAACGGCTTTTCTTGGGAACCTGTCACCTCGTCCGCAATGGCAGGGGTAACGGTTATAGATTAATGCAGAATTTGGCTCAGGAAGAGTTTGGTTCGATCAAGCTGCGGATGATCGAAAAACGCCTGCGGCGTGTTTTCCTCGACAATCTGGCCAAAGTCCATGAACAGAACCCTGTGGGCGACGCTTTTGGCAAATCCCATTTCATGGGAAACCACGATCATGGTCATGCCCTCTTCGGCAAGGTTGATCATCACATCCAGGACCTCTTTCACCATCTCGGGATCGAGCGCCGAGGTCGGCTCGTCAAAGAGCATGATTTTCGGCTTCATGCAAAGGCTGCGGGCAATCGCGACCCTCTGCTGCTGACCACCGGAAAGCTGTCCCGGATGCTTCTTCGCCTGTTCCGCGATATGCACCTTTTCCAGATAATACATGGCCGTTTCCTCGGCCTCTTTTTTCGGCACTTTTCTGACCCAGATCGGACCCAGCGCCAGGTTTTCAAGGATGGTCAGGTGCGGGAAAAGGTTGAAATGCTGAAAGACCATACCCACTTCTTCGCGGATTTTTTCGATGTTTTTGAGGTTGCCGGTGAGTTCAATCCCGTCAACCAGAATTTTCCCCTTCTGATGTTCCTCGAGCCGGTTGATGCAGCGGATCAGGGTCGATTTCCCCGAGCCTGAAGGGCCGCAGATCACGATGCGTTCACCCCTGTAAACGGTCAGGTTAATGTCATTCAAGACATGCAGATCGCCGAACCATTTATGCAGGCTGTTGATTTCAATTATTTTATCTTCAGAAGATCTGCTGGTATTGATCGTTTCGCCGTTCATAAAATCCTTCCATCCTCTGTTGAAGTAGCCGGCCGCTTCAGGTATGCAGCTCTTTTTCAAGGCGGCGGCTGTAATTCGACATCGAAAAACAGCAGACAAAATAGATCAACGCTACGAAGAGATAGGCTTCGGGACTGAACCCCATCCATGACGGGTTGGCCAGCACGGACCTTGTTGTTTTGAGAACATCATAGAGGGCGATGATCACAACAAGGGAGGTATCCTTGAAAGCGGAAATCAGGATTCCGACCGTCGGCGGAATCACGATTTTAAGCGCCTGCGGCAGAATAATGAGCCGCATTTTCTGAACATAATTCAGCCCCAGGGATTCTGCGGCTTCATACTGGCCTCTTGTAATGGCCTGGAGGCCTCCCCTAACGACCTCGGCGATGTAGGCCGCCGTAAACATGATGATCGCCGCCTGGGCGCGAATAATTTTGTTTACCGTCAATCCTTCCGGGAAGAACAGCGGAAACAGGACCGCGGACATGAACAACAGGCTGATCAGCGGAACCCCTCGGATCAGCTCGATATAGAGAATGCAGATCGTCTTGACGGCCGGCATCTTGGACCTCCGCCCCAGCGCAAGGAGAACCCCGAGCGGATATGCCGCAAACATCCCGAAAAAAGAGAGCATCAGTGTAAGAGGCAAACCGCCCCATTGATCGCTCTCGACGGGGGTTAATCCGAAAAGCCCTCCTCTCATCAGAATACCCATGGTCAACAGGCCCGCAATCCAGATGTAACCGAGGGATTGACTCCAATGGTCCCTGTTTTTGCTGTAAAAGAGAAGGCCGACCAGCATGATCATTGCGACAAACGGCCGCCAGTGCAGTTCGTGGGGGTAGAAACCAAAAATGATAAACCGTATGTTGGCGGGGATGATCGACCAGCACGCGCCGGCTCCGGCGCGGCACTGCTCCGCCGAAGAGAACCAGAGGCTGTCGATGAATGCCCATCTTGCAAAGGGCGGAATAATCTTATACAAAAAAAAGAGCGTCACGAGGGTCAGGATGGAATTGAAAACACCGTTAAACAGGTTCGATTTTATCCACTGCACCGCCCCGATCCGGATGACCGGCGCCTTTAATCCTTCAGTCTGAATATGGTTTTTCCCCGATTTCGTCATGGCGCCATCTATCTTTCCACAAGAGCCATCTTTTTATTATACCAGTTCATGAAAAGCGACGTCAGCAAGCTGAAGCAAAGATACACCACCATGATCAGAGAAATCCCTTCGATGGCCTGCCCGGTCTGATTGATGGTCGTACTGGCAACGGAAACAAAGTCCGGAAATCCGATAGCAACGGCAAGAGAGCTGTTCTTGGTCAGGTTTAACATCTGGCTGGTAAGCGGGGGGATAATGACCCGCAAAGCCTGGGGCAGGATCACGAGGCTGAGGACCTGGCCCGGTTTCAACCCGATCGCCATGGCCGCTTCCACTTGCCCTTTGCCGATCGCCTGAATACCCGCTCGGACAATTTCCGCCACGAAGGCAGCGGTATAAAGAACAAGTCCGATCAAGAGCGCTCCGAATTCCGGGCTCATGTTCAAACCGCCCTTGAAATTAAACCCCACCAGTTCCGGGACGCTCATCTTCAGAGGCGCCCCGGAAAGTAGCCAGGTTGTTAGGGGTAACCCGATCATGATCGCGAGCGATAACGTAAAAACGGGGAAAAGCTGTCCGGTCCTCTCCTGGCGTTTTCTTGCCCATCGGCGCATGAAATAAACGGCGATACAACCCGCAATAAAGGCCATCGCCACGTATTGGTATGCAGGGTGCCATTCGGGGACTGCAAAAACCAGCCCCCGGTTGCTCATAAACACACCGTTCAGCGGTTCCAGGGCCTCCCTTGGCGAAGGCAGGATATCATAAAAAAAGGAGTACCAGAAAAACAATTGGAGCAAAATCGGTATGTCCTGCATCACCTCAATATAGACAGCCGCAAGTTGTGAAACAAGCCAGTTTTTTGAAAGCCTCGCAATTCCCAGAAAGGTTCCCAAAATGATCGTGAGGACAATGCCGACGAATGCAACCTTGATGGTGTTCAACGCGCCGACCAGTAACGCCTTGATATATTTATCGGCGGCGGAATATGGAATCAGGGATTCGCCGATTTCAAAAGATGCCTCCTTGTTCAAGAATCCAAAGCCGGTCGCAATGGATTGCCGCTTGAGATTTTCTACCGTATTGTTGAACAGATAGTACCCGAGAAGTCCGACGATTCCGAGCACCGCGATCTGGTACAGGATCGCGCGTATTTTCGGGTCGTTGAACCAAGCAGCCCTCTGCGCGGTCTGTTCTGTTAAAATGTCAGGATTGCCTTTTTTCATTTTTCCCTGGTCGGAATTGAAGCTCTCCGCAGCATGCTGCGGAGAATCTTCAATCCTTACTGGAACAAACCATTTTGTTTTTGATCGCTTACCCCGCGGCAAGCCGCGGTGCGAGCGCTCGCGAACGGATTCAAAGAAAGGTCATTGCATGCTTGAGAGCAATCGTGACTGCTCATGAAAAGAGCTGACGGCAGCGGAGACCATTCTCCGTTGCCATCAGCTATCCAAGAAGAACTACGTGGCCATATATGTCTCTTATCGGAAAGGCGGGGAGTACATGAGGCCGCCGTTTTTCCAGAGGGCATTCAAGCCGCGTTCCAGCTTCAGGGGGGTGTTTTTCCCGACGCTCCGCTCAAAAATTTCCCCATAGTTGCCGACCTGCTTGACGATATTGTATGCCCATTTTTCGTCAAGTCCCAGCGCCTTTCCATTGCCGGGAGTAACGCCCAGAAAACGCTGAACGGCAGGGGTGGCGCTTTTCAACTGCTCATCAACATTTTTCGAATTGATGCCAAGATCTTCCGCCTCAATCATGGCCAGAACGGCATAGTTTACAATGTCTTTCCACTGCTTGTCGCCATGACGCACCGCCGGGGCAAGGGGCTCCTTGGAAATGATATCGGGAAGAATGATATAGTCATCCGGTTTCGGGGCCACGGCGCGGGTTCCGGCAAGCTGGGATGCATCGGACGTCAAGACGTCGCATCTTCCGGCAAAAAAGGCCTTGGCCAGTTCCGCATTGCTTTCAATGACAACCGGCTTCATTTTCATCTTGTTTTCCCTGAAATAATCGGCGACATTGAGTTCTGTGGTGGTGCCGGGCAGAACGCAAACCGTTGCGCCATCCAATTGTTTTGCCTTTGTGATTTTCAGTTTCTTGGGAATCAGAAAGCCCTGACCGTCATAATAGTTGACCTGGGCAAAATCAAGGCCAAGCTCCGTGTCACGTCCGAGGGTCTGCGTGGCGTTGCGGCACAGAACGTCAACTTCTCCGGATTGAAGCGCGGTAAAACGCTGAACCGCCGTCAAAGGAATGAATTTAATCTTGTTGGCATCGCCAAAAACGGCTGCCGCAATAGCACGTGCCGTATCGACATCGAGTCCGCGCCATACCCCTTTTTCATCCGGCTTTCCAAAGCCGAACAGTTCACCGTTGACACCCACCTGAACAAAACCTTTCGCTTTGACATTGTCCAAGGTCGGTCCGGCAAAAGCGGCTCCGGACAACGCAACGACAACAGCCATAACCAACAACCATAACTTTAATAGCTTCATCTGCTTTCTCCTCCCTTTTCGTTAGTTTATCGTTTATCCGTGAAAATGACGAACCATCCCGAAGTCTGCATTCCCGTAAAGGCGGGAATCAATAAACCATGATCCGCCCCGGCGTGCCGGATCGTGCTTTGAAAAAATGAACCGTTCGGATCGCGTCATGAATCCCCTATTTATTCCAAAATGTCAACAGGATTTTGTTGCGATGATATCTTCAACACAGTCTTGCCGAAGTGTGAGATTTCTGTTATGAGGGCCGCAAGGAAATGATGGATATGGAGATTGAGGCGCTGATTCCCCACCGGGACCGGATGCGGCTGATCGGCGAGATCATGGCCGTCGACGACGACAGGGCCGTCACGTTGTCCGCCGTTACGGAGGAGTGGCCGCTCTACCGCGACGGGTCTGTCGATGCGCTGGTGACGATCGAACTCGTCGCCCAGACGGCGGCCCTTATGGAGGGATGGACGAGGTTGAAGTCCGGACGGGGAGGGACTTCAGGCTGGCTGGTGGGGATCAAGACGGCCGATTTCCGTCTGCTACACCTTTGTCGATCGAAGCCGACGGTTACGAACCCTATACGACAAAAGTCAAGATTCAGCCGGGCGGATTTATCCCGCCATCGCCGTTTAGGCTCATAACAAAATAGCAACTCACGCCCTGGTGGGCGCTTTATCATTGAGGAACTTCTTTTAAGTTACTCAGAAGGAGGTGATCGATGGAGAACGCCATCCGTTTTTTGCTGGAAAATTTCACCCTGACCTTCCTGGTCTTGGGCCTGATCGCTTCGGGGATCTCTCTGTGGCGCAGGTCCCGTCCGCTGACCCCTTCCCCTGTGGTCGAGGCTTTGTTCTCATTCTTCCTGCTGTTCTCGATCGGGGTCTCCTTCTTCTACAACTTCGCAGTCCATGCCTTTTTTGGCGACATGGCCGCCAAGTTCATCGGCTGGGAACAGAGCCCGTTCCAGGCAGAGGTTGGGATGGCGAGCCTGGGATACTCGGTGGTCGGCTTTCTCGCGTTCCGGGGAGGCTTCGGCCTGCGCGCCGCCGCGGTGGTTGGACCCGGGATTTTCCTCCTCGGCGCCGCCGCAGGCCACGTGTATCAGATGATCGTGGCCCATAACTTCGCTCCGGGTAACGCCGGGGTCATCTTCTACACAGACATTGCGATTCCCATCATCGGCTCGGCCCTCTTGTGGCTTCAGCACAGGTACGATCGGGCGTCGTCCATGCTCCGGAATGTCTCCGGAGAGGGAACCACGCCATATTCCTGAATCATTACACTCTTTATTGATTGGAGAAAGGATCTTTCCATGGATGACGGGGTCCTTTTAAATCAGCTTGAGGAGCTGGCCGGAAAGCTCGGAATCAAGATCCGCTATGGGAACATAGCCGTTGAAGAGTCACACCGTACGGGAGGCCTATGCCGGGTTAAAGGACAATACGTACTGATCATTCATTCCCGGCTAACCGTAAAAGAGAAGATCGGGGTTATCACAAAGACATTGAAGCGATTTGAGATGGACGATGTATATGTAATACCAGTTATCAGGGAATTGCTCGACAAATCCAAAGAACAATAAAGGAAAGAGAACACATGAATAAAGCTGATCTGATCGAGGAACTGAGTAAGAAAGCAAATTTGAAGGGGAAAGGGGCGCCGACGGGAAAAGTCTAGACAGTCACCCAAAAGTCCCATTCAGGAGAGTCCCATGATTTCCATATCGCGAAGAATACTGACCTGCGTAGTGGCTTCAGTGATGCAATATCCTCGATATTTATGGGATGGATGATCGACTCTGTGAGGAGTTAGAGTCAACGAAGGTATGGTGGAAATATTGCGATACTGCCGGGGATATGGTCGGTTGAAAGAGAAATCAAGCATAAACCTGCTGTATCGGAAGAAAGCGATGTGCTCGACTAAAAGACGCAAAGACGAAGGATTAACCATCATGAAGAAAATTAAACCTTTGTGCATCTTAAGCAGTCTGATTGGATCTCTGGTTGTATTATTTTCAATAACGTCATGCGGTGGTTCATCGACAAATGCAGCTACTCCGGCATGGAAATTTGCCTATATGAGTGATCATAAGTTGGATCAAGCCACTGATCCAATGAATTATACTAATCTACCAGCCGTGCAACGGATGGCCGCAGATATGGTGACGCAGAGGGTCAATATGGTTATCACTGGGGGTGACTTGGTCGATGGAAGGGGACAAGACGTTGCCGGTCTGAATGCGCAATATACAGCCTGGATTGGCGCAATGGCATCGGTTTTTAACGCGAACATTCCCGTTTATGCCGTTCCCGGCAACCATGAATACTGGTGTGATGCAAAAAATAGCTGCACTTCCGCATGGAATACAACGATAGCGCCACTACTTCCCGCGGGCAGAACGAACAACCCTGCTCATCCGGACATGGAATATAGTTTTGTCTTCAATAATGCCTATTTCCTCGGCATCAACCAGAATCAGTTTGAACAGGGCGTCAACCAGCCCTACTATTACCATGGTAACGATATGGACTGGATAGAGTCTCAGTTGGCCGGTCGGGACGCTGTTGCACAACCCCATGTGATTGCCTTTGGACACATGCCCCAGTTCCAGATGGGATATGAATGGACCGATCATAACCATAAGTCGAACAGAGAGGCTTTTTGGAATACCTTGGGTGGCGCAGGCGCCAAAATGTACTTCACCGGTCATTCGCATCTGTATGCTTTAGCATTGATACAGACGAAAGACGGGAGTAAATCCATTTACCAGATTCTTGCGGGTTCCGGCGGTGCTGAAAAAAGTTCATGGAATGGGAATTATGCACCATCAGAGGCTTCACGTATCACCTCTATTGACAAAGATACGAACTATGACGGCTATGCATTGGTTACGATAAATGATCGTCAAGTAACGATGGAATGGCGCTATTATGATCCAGTTGAAAGGATCTTCAAATCCAAGCCTGGCTTCACATACAACCAGCCATAGGCATTCCAGGCGAAATTGACCGTCCAGGGCGGCCAGATACAACGGTCTGTCCAGGATGACTTTGTTTAAAAGCGAATTTTTCCTGCCCTTCCAGAAGAAAGAGTTCGGGAGGCGGCCTCCACCTTAAATCGCTCCATATCTCGACACAACATGCTGCGATAAAATCGCCTTGACAATCAAGGCCCGCCTTCGTATCCTTCCCCCGCAGAAAAGCGAGAGCTTATCAATAATTATCAATGAATGGAGCAGCACCGCGCAATTCCGTGGGCAAGATCCTGAAGAAGGAGCTGAAGGGACAGTTGTAGTAAACGTCGGAAAAACATGTTTGGAGAGGGAACCATGGGTGAACAGAAGATTGCTGTCGTTACGGGCGGCAGCCGCGGGATCGGCCGGGCCATCGCCGTCGAACTGGCCGCGCACGGATACCAAATCGTCATCACGTATAAAACCAACGACGAGGCGGCGGCGGAGACGCTGCGGCTGATCCGGGAGGCCGGCGGGAGCGCTGAGGCGGTGAAGTTCGACGTCGGCAATGCCGCCGAGGCGGAGGGCGCGATCAACGACCTCCTCGGGCGGCTGGAACGGATCGACGTGCTGGTGAACAACGCCGGGGTGACGGCGGACGGGCTTTTCCTGATAATGCCCCGCAGGGACTGGAACGCGGTGATCGACACGACCCTCCACGGGTTCTACAACATGACCAAGCCGGTCCTGCGCAAGATGCTACGCCGGAAAAGCGGCTCCATCGTCTCGCTGTCGTCCGTTTCGGCCCTGGTCGGCAACCGGGGGCAGGCCAATTACGCCGCGGCGAAGGCCGGTCTCATCGCCGCCAGCCGCGTCCTGAGTTCCGAAGTCGCCCGGCTCGGTATCCGGGTGAACGTCGTCGCGCCGGGACTGGTCCACACGGATATGATCCGGGACGCCCCGCAGGAAAACATCAAGCAGATGATCCCGATGGGGCGGATCGGCCGGCCCGAGGAGGTGGCGAGGGTGGTCCGCTTTCTCTGCTCCGACGACGCCTCCTACATCACCGGCCAGGTCATCTCCGTGAATGGGGGGATGTTCTGAGCATGAAGGGAACTTTTTCCGGCAAGGCGCGCCGCCCGGTCATC
>JAURXV010000012.1 GCA_030654195.1 Syntrophales bacterium
CGCGGGAATGAACACGGTTTATGAGACAAAACCTTCATCAGTATGGGGAGGGCGGTCGGAAGAAAGGGGCCGGTGAGGATCGGCCGATCAGGGAAGAACCGTTCAACCCGCCGGCCCGGGGGGGATCTGAAACGGCGGGGACGCTTTATGTGGTGGCGACCCCGATCGGAAACCTGGAAGTTATTACCCTGCGGGCGATCCGGATTCTGAAGGAGGTTCGTCTGATCGCGGCCGAGGATACCCGACGGACACGGATTCTTCTTGCGAAGTATGGGATTTCAACGCCGCTGACCAGCCTCTATGACCAGAATGAGGCGAAAAAAAGCGGGCTTCTTATCGCGAGATTGCTCAAGGGGGAGGATGTGGCCTATGTCTCGGATGCGGGAACCCCGGGGATTTCCGATCCCGGTTACATCCTGGTCCGGGAAGCCGTTTCCCTCGGGATACGGGTGGCGCCGGTCCCCGGGGCGTCGGCCCTGATCGCCGCGCTCAGCGTCTCCGGTCTGCCGATGGACAGTTTCCTGTTCCTGGGTTTTCTGCCGTCCAAATCGACGCGGCGGAGGCAGTTGCTGACCTCGCTGCGGGAGGAGAAAAGGACGCTCATCTTTTACGAATCACCGCATCGGCTTCTTGCGTCGATGAACGATATTGCGGAGCTGTTGGGCGACCGGGAGGTTGTTGTATCGCGGGAGATGACCAAGGTTTATGAGGAGTTTCTGCGCGGGCCGGCGGGCGATGTTCTCAACGGATTGGCAAATGCGACGATCCGGGGGGAGGTGACCCTGATCGTTGCGGGCAGATCCGGGGAGGCCCCGGAGTGTTCCGATGTGGAGATTACCCGGCGTTGCGAGCAACTGCGGAGGGAAGGAGGCGAAGAACCCTCCCGACGGGATCTGGCGGAGAGGATTGCGCAGGAAACCGGGGTTTCACGAAGGCGCGTCTACAAACTCTTACTATTTCCTTGAACTGGCGGCAGAGCTGTGATAACGGACAGTCGTAAAATGGAGACCCGCGGACAAGGACCAATCCACGGGGAACCCGCCGTTTTGACGGTAAGCGAGGGGGGAACGGACGTGGCAGAAGGTTTATCCGGAGAGGACAGGGACCGGGTCATGATGATCGAGGGGCGTGTGCTGAAACCGGAAGACAGGATCCATGACCTTGTGGATATCCTCGACACCGTATCCGGATTCCGGGAAGAAGATCCCCGAGAGCGGAGGGACGGACCCGAAATCATCTATGATCTCGTCGATGTCGTCGAGCGAAAACCGAGAATGGCGCTCGTCGATACGGGACTGCATGACGAGATCATGAAGCGGGCTCAGGAGATTGCGGAAAAGGTTGCCCGGGAGATCATCCCCGATATTGCCGAGCGCGTTATCCGCGAGGAGATCGAAAAACTGAAAAAAACCGTATGAGGGGTTTCGCGCAATGAAAACCAAAACCCTGTTTCTGATAGCGTTTTTGTTCTTTTATGGTTTCCTCCCGGCGGAAGCGAAACGGGCCGCAACGCTGGATATCGGGAAGGGTTCGGCCACGGTCAGTTTTCTGAAAGGTTCCGCCGAAATCCTTGAGCTGGGGAAGGGGCCTTGGACCTCCCTGAAACTCAATGATGCGCTGGAGGAGGGCGATCAGGTGCGTACGAAGGAAGGGGCGCAGATGGAACTGGTTCTGACCGACAACAGCCGCCTGCGTTTTGCCGGCAATTCCGAATTCAAGGTGGTCCGGATGGAGGCCGGCGGTCCCTCGGCCCCAAGGGATGTAAACGTCCACGTCACCCTCGGGAAGGCATGGGCCAACGTCGCGAAAACGATCGGGACGAAAGGGAACTTTGCGGTCGCCTGTGATCAGGCGGTTGCCGGGGTTCGGGGGACGGTCTATCGGATGAATATCGATGCGGACCGCTCGGCCCTGGTCCGGGTTTATGACGGTACGGTTCACGTCACCGGCGGCGGAAAGGTCGTGGAGGCGCCGAAACCGATCGGGCCGCCCACCCGGATTTCGGGACCGACACCGATCCCCGGTCCGCACAAGGTGAGCATGGAAGAGTGGACGGTCATCATCAAGGCGATGCAGCAGGTGAGGATCGGTGCGGACGGGGTTCCGGAGAAACCGCGGGATTTCACTGAAAAGGAAGACCGCGATGAATGGGTAGAGTGGAATAAGGCAAGGGATCGAGAAATCTGATTCCGGCAGGTTACGTTGAAGTATGAATATCCCGAATTTTATCACGCTGCTGAGAATCATTCTCGTACCGGTCGTCGTCATCCTGCTCATACAGGGCTTCTTCCTCAAGGCGCTGATCGTGTTTATCATCGCGGGCCTTTCCGACGCCCTCGATGGATTCCTCGCGCGGGTCCTGAAACAGCAGACTGCGCTCGGGGCCTACCTGGATCCGATAGCCGACAAGGCGCTCCTGGCCAGCACCTTTGTAACACTTTCGGTCCTGCACGTCATTCCCGGATGGCTCACGGTGATCGTCATCAGCCGTGATTTCATCATTCTGCTCGGGATCTCCGTTCTATCCATCATGTCGTTTTCCGTGGAAATCCGCCCGTTGTTCATCAGCAAGATCACGACGGCCGTGCAGTTGACCACGGTTTTGCTGGCGCTTTTCGCCCGCTGTCTGCCGGAGGGGGTCCCTCCGATGTGGCTCCAGACCCTCTACTGGGTGACTGCCCTCTTTACCATTGTTTCCGGTTTGCAATACATGTCGAGGGGTCTGAAGCTCATCAATCAAGATACAAAAAAGTGATATTTGCCTTGACATCACTGTATTTTCTTGTTAGATAAAGCGCCCTTTCCGAAGGGAAGGGAGGAGATCTGCAGGCACGTAGCTCAGGGGGAGAGCGCCATCCTGACGCGGTGGATGTCCAGGGTTCAAATCCCTGCGTGCCTACCATTTTAGTAATCACGCTGCCTTCCCAGGCAGAAGGTGGAGTGTGTTATACCGTAATGGCGTACGTGGCGGGGGCGGGTCTTGATGAGGGCATCATCGCATAGTGCTGATGCCCTTTCTTCATAGGAAGCTTAAAGATGACAGCACAGATAAAGATAACCCTGAAGGGTGGGAAAGAGGCTTTTTATCCGGCCGGAATCACCGTGAAGGAGACCCTCGCGGAACCGGGCGGGGGGAAACTCCCTTCCGCGGTGGCGGCGAAGGTGAACGGCGTGACGGTTGACCTGAGTCATACGCTGACCGGGGATGCCATAGTCGAGCCGCTGGCCGCGGCCTCGCCGGAGGGTCTCTCGATCCTGCGGCACAGCATGGCCCATGTCATGGCCCAGGCGGTTCAGGGCTCCTTCGCCGACGTTCAGGTGAGCATCGGCCCTTCCATTGAAGACGGATTCTACTATGATTTTGAGTACGCAGCGGGTTTTACCCCGCAGGATCTCGATAAAATCGAATCCCGGATGCGGGAGATTGCAGCGGCCGATTACCCTTTCGAACGCCGTGAGGTGGGTCGCGAAGAGGCCGTCGACCTCTTCCGGCGAAAGGGAGAAAATTACAAGGTCGAGCTGCTGAACGACCTGCCCGCGGAGGTGAAGACGGTCACCCTATACACCCAGAACGGCTACGTCGATCTCTGCCGCGGACCCCATCTCCCCTCGACGGGGATGATCCGTGCGTTCAAACTACTCAACGTGGCCGGCGCCTACTGGCGGGGTGACGAGCGCAACAAAATGCTCCAGCGCATCTATGGGACCGGCTTCGCGACGCAGGAGGCGCTCGATGAACATCTGCGGCTTCTGGAAGAGGCGAAGAAGAGGGACCACCGCCGTCTCGGCCGGGAATTGGATCTCTTCCAGCTCAACGACGAGGCGGGTCCCGGGCTGGTCATCTGGCACCCCAAAGGCGCCTTGCTGCGGACGATCATGGAGGAGTGGGAGAGAAAGGAACACCTCAAACGGGGGTATGACCTCGTCATCGGACCCCAGATCCTGAAGGTGGACCTCTGGAAGCGGTCCGGTCATTTCGATCATTACCGGGAGAACATGTACTTCACCGAGGTGGATGAGCAGACCTACGGGATCAAACCCATGAACTGCCTCTCCCATATGTTGATCTACAAGTCGAAGATTCGCTCGTACCGCGACCTGCCGCTGCGCTATTTTGAACTGGGAACGGTTCACCGCCATGAGAAGGCGGGGGTGCTGCACGGCCTCATGCGGGTGCGCCAGTTTACCCAGGATGACGCCCATATCCTCTGCACGCCGGAGCAGCTCAACGGCGAGATCCGGGCGATCGCCGATTTCGTCGGCTATGCGATGGGAATTTTCGGCTTCGAATATGAGGTGGAGCTCAGCACGAGACCGGATAATTCCATCGGTTCCGATCAGGATTGGGAGCTCGCCACCCGCGCCCTCGAAGGCGCCCTCCGGGACAACGGCATGACCTACGAGGTCAACGAAGGGGACGGCGCCTTCTACGGGCCGAAGATCGACTTCAAGCTGAAGGACGCGCTGAAGCGGAAGTGGCAGTGTGCAACCATCCAGTGCGACTTCACGCTGCCGGAACGGTTTGACCTGAGCTACATCGGCGAGGATGGCGAGAAGCACCGCCCGGTCATGCTCCACCGGGTGATCCTGGGCGCCATTGAACGTTTCGTGGGGGTGCTCATCGAGCATCATGCCGGTGCGTTTCCGCTCTGGTTGTCGCCGGTCCAGGCCGTGCTGGTCACCGTGACGGAGAAGCATATCCCCTGGGGTGAGGAAGTCCGGAAGCGTCTGCTCGATGCGGGGATCCGGGTGGAGGGAGATTTCCGGAACGAAAAATTGGGCTACAAGATCCGGGAGGCGCAGATGCAGAAGACGCCTTTCATGCTCGTGATCGGCGATCGGGAAATGACCTCCGGCCAAGTTTCTCCGAGGCGGCGGGACGGGCAGAATCTCGGCTCCATCGATGTGGAGGCGTTCATCGCCCTTGTCCGTGAACAGTGTGCACAATATCGATAGTTTATTTGATTTCTGGAGGTGACCCATCGCAAAGGATTTGAGGATCAATCGGGAGATCAGGGCCGTGTCGGTCAGGGTGATCGATATGGAGGGGCAGCAGCTGGGGGTCATTTCCCTGACGGACGCCCTGGCGGAAGCGGCCAAGGCAGGTCTCGATCTGGTGGAGGTATCGCCCACGGCCGAACCGCCGGTCTGCCGGATCATGGATTACGGCAAGTTCCGCTACCAGCAGAGCAAGAAGGTTCAGGTCTCCAAGAAAAGCCAGACCGTCATCCAGGTGAAGGAGATCCGCCTGCGGCCCAAGACGGAGGAACATGACCTTGAGGTCAAGGTCAAGCACGTGAGGAAGTTTCTGGAGCAGCACAACAAGGTGAAGATCTCCATGATGTTCCGGGGGCGTGAGATCGCATATACCGATATCGGCCGGAAGATCATGGAGGATATCAAGAATACCCTCGCCGACGGCTGTGTGATCGATCAGCAGCCGAAACTGGAAGGGAGAAACATGATCATGATCCTCTCGCCGAAGAAGTGATGGGATCGGTCATGATGGTGTAAGGAGCAAGGGTGTAAGGAGTTTCGTGCCTGGGCCGGCGGAGGGCTCAGTATCTTAACAAAAGAGGTGATGGAATGCCAAAGATCAAGACACATCGGGGTGCGGCGAAGCGATTTTCCGTGACGGGAACGGGGAAGATCAAGAGGAGCAGGGCCAATACCAGCCATATCCTGACGCCGAAAACGACGAAAAGGAAGAGAAACCTGAGAAAAGCGACCATTCTTGACCAGACCAACGAAAAGGCGATCCGGAAGCTGATTCCGTATCTGTAAATGAGGAGCAGGGGGTAAGGGGTAAGGGGTAAGGGGTAAGGAGTTTTTCACCTCTCGCCGCGCCTTAAGAGGATTGAGATGAGGAGATAAGCAATGCCGAGGGTAAAGAGGAGCTTGACGGCTCACAAGAAGAGAAGAAAGGTTCTGAAGGCGGCCAAGGGATTTTTGCTGTCCAGAAGCAAGCTGTTGAGAACGGCCACGGAGGCGGTCAGCCACGCGATGTCCTATGCCTACCGGGACAGACGGGTCAGAAAACGGGAGTTCCGGCGGCTCTGGATTGCAAGGATCAATGCGGCCGCAAGGATGAATGAAATATCTTACAGCCGTCTGATCGATGGGATGCACAAGGCGGGCGTCGAGATCGACCGGAGGGTCCTCGCGGATCTGGCCGTTCATGAACCAAGCGGATTTTCGGAGATCGCGACCATCGCAAAGGGTGAGCGGCAGGCATGATGGGAGAGTTGAGGGTCCTTCGGGAACAGGCGGAGGCGGAGCTCCAGCAGGCCGGAACGGAAGAAGCGTTCCAGGCCATCCGCACCCGCTATCTCGGCCGGAAGGGGTTGCTGACCGGATTGCTCCGCAATATCGCCAATGTGGCGCCCGCGGAAAGGCCCCAGTTCGGCAAGGAGTGCAACGAAGTCAAGGAGGAACTTTCCGCAAGGATCGATGAGCTCCTTGCGGGGCTCGCATCCTCCAAAAAAGATGAGGTTCTCCTCCGCGAACTGATTGATGTCACGCTGCCCGGGAGGGGCGTCCGGCATGGGCGGCTCCATCCGGTCACGCAGGTGCGGGAGGAGATCTGCCGCATCTTTGCCGGCCTCGGTTTCTCGGTCGTGGAAGGGCCGGAAGTCGAACTGGATTACTACAATTTTGAGGCGTTGAACATTCCCAAGAACCATCCGGCGCGGGACATGCAGGACACCTTCTACGTCGAGGAGAATATCGTCCTGCGCACCCACACCTCCCCGGTCCAGATCCGGATCATGGAAAAGACGAGGCCGCCGGTGAGAATTCTCTCGCCGGGCCGTGTCTACCGCCGCGATTCGGATATTTCTCATACCCCGATGTTCCACCAGATCGAGGGTCTGCTTGTGGACCGGGGCATCACCTTCGGCGATCTCAAGGGGGTCCTGACGGTTTTCCTCAAGCAGATATTCGGAGAGGAAACGGCGCTCCGCTTCCGTCCCAGCTTTTTCCCCTTCACGGAACCGAGCGCGGAGGTTGACATCCGGTGCGTCATATGCCGTGGCCAGGGATGCAGGGTCTGCGGGCAGAGCGGCTGGCTGGAGATCCTGGGGTCGGGTATGGTGGATCCCGAGGTGTTCCGAAACGTCGGTTACGATCCGGACGAATTTACCGGTTTTGCCTTCGGGCTGGGTCTGGAACGGATTGCGATGCTCAAATTCGGGATCTCGGACATCCGTCTTTTTTTCGATAATGATATGAGATTCCTGGAACAGTTTTGACGATTGCGGAATCCATCTTTTACGGATGGGGACACGATGCGGCATCATGTCCCCTCGGCGTCCGTGAAGCGAGCAAGAGAAGTTCCTTATGCAAGTCAGTCTGAAATGGCTTCGAGATTATGTGGATGTCGATCTTTCACCGGAAGAGCTGGCGGAGCGGCTGACCATGTCCGGTCTGGAAGTGGACTCCCTGAATCGAATCGAACCCGCCTTCAGCGGGGTCCGGGTCGCCCGGATTGTTTCCATCAAGCCCCATCCCCTTGCCGATCAATTGTCCCTCTGTGAGGTGACCACGGGAGACGCAACCTATCCCGTTGTTTGTGGTGCAAAGAACATCCACGCCGGTGATATCGTGCCTCTGGCGCAAGTTGGCGCGGCCCTGCCAAGCGGAGATCTCATCCGGAGCGCCCGGATCCGTGACGAAATTTCCGAGGGGATGCTCTGTTCCGAGGAGGAGCTCGGAATCGGCGGCGACGCCTCGGGGATCATGCTCCTCCCGTCTGATTTACAGTTGGGAAAAGGGCTGGCGGAAGCGCTCGACCTGCGGGATGCGGTTCTCGATATCGGCGTGACCCCGAACCGGTCCGATTGTCTCTCCATCGTCGGCGTGGCGCGCGAGGTGGCGGCCATTACGGTAAAGACGCTGCGTTATCCCGTTGCCGTCGTCATGGAAAATGACGAGGAGATTAGCCGGATCACATCGGTTTCCATCGAGGATCCCGATCTCTGTCCGCGTTACACGGCCCGGATCATTAAAAATGTCCGGATCGGACCGTCGCCCTTATGGATGAGGCGGAGGCTGGAGGCGGTGGGGCTCCGCTCGATCAACAATATCGTGGATGTGACCAACTTCGTGATGATGGAGCTGGGGCAGCCCCTGCATGCCTTCGATTTCCGCTTCCTTGCCGAAGGAAGGATCGTGGTCCGGCGTTCCCGTGCGTGCGAGACGTTCGTTTCACTGGACGGAAAGGAGCACACCCTGGGGGCCGACACGCTGATGATCTGTGACGGCGTCAAACCGGTGGCCATCGGCGGGGTTATGGGCGGGCTCAATTCCGAGGTCAAGGAAGAGACGGAGACGATCCTGTTAGAGAGCGCCTATTTCAACCCCGCTTCCATCCGTCGGACCGCGCGCGCGCTGGCGATGGGAACCGACGCCGCCTTCCGTTTCGAGAGGGGGATTGATCCGGAAGGGGTTGTCCGGGCGCTTGACCGTGCGGCAGGGCTCATGGCGGAACTTTCCGGAGGAACGGTTTGTCGGGGAATGATCGATCAATACCCGGGAACCGTCGCGACGGTTAGAGACATTCCGCTGCGCGTGAAGCGTGTGCGGGATATCCTCGGGACGGCGATTCCGGAAGAAGAGATCGTCCGCATCCTGAAAAGACTGGAGATGGAGATCGACCAGCGCGGCAACGGGGTCATCCATGTCACACCTCCAACCTGCCGTGTGGATATCACCCGGGAGATCGACCTCATTGAAGAGATTGTTCGGCTGCACGGTTATGACCGGGTTCCGCCGACCCTTCCCGCCATTTCGGTGATGGCTGCCGGAATGATCGACGAAAAAAGGAAGACGGAGGCGTGGGTCCGGGAGATCATGACCGGCGCCGGTTATACGGAGGTGATCAACTACAGCTTTATCCCGCAGGTTGCCGTCGACAAGCTCGGCTTGGATGCAGCCGACGAGCGGCGCCGTCATGTACGGATCAGAAATCCTCTGACGGAAGAACAGGCGGTGATGCGGACCACCATGGTCTACAGCCTTCTGCGCAACGCCGCGAGGAACGCCGATGTCGGCCGTTTTGACCTGAAGATCTTCGAGACGGGCCGAACCTTCATCGGGATGGGAGAGGGGAAGCAGCCGCGGGAAGAGAACCGTGCGGCCTTTCTGATCACCGGCCGGCGCTATGAAGACCGGTGGCATTTTTCGGATCTGCAGGCGGACTTTCATGATCTTCAAGGGTGTGTCGAGAATATCCTGGATCTGCTGCGGATACCCGCCCCCTCATTCCGGGCAGGCGTTCATGAGCCTTTCCTCCATCCGGGAAAATCCTGTGGTGTTTTCAGCGGGGAGGAGCAGGTTGGATTTTTAGGAGAGGTGCATCCGGATATTCTCTCCCGTATGTCGTTGACGGGACCCGTCGTGGTGTGCGAGATCGATCTCGATCTGCTGACCGCAAAATATTCCGCGAAGACGACATTCCGTACCATCCCAAGGTTCCCGTCGAGTTCGCGGGATGTGGCCTTTCTGGTCCGCCTGGGGGTGGAGGCCGGAGAACTGCTCCGGACAGCGACGGATTCCGTTGAAGAATTACTTGAAAAAGTTCAAATTTTTGATGTATACAAAGGTAAAAATATCCCTGTGGGGACGAGGAGCTTGGGATTGCGGTTTTCATATCGCAGTACGGACCGGACCTTGACGGATGACGAGGTGAATGAGGTCCATGCACGGATTGTGAAGAAGATCGTTCATGCGTCGGGGGCGTCAATCAGATAGGAACGGGTCAATCCATCGGAGGAGGCAGGAAATGACAAAGATCGACATTATTCAGGATGTGTACGAAAAGCTGGGATTTTCGAAGAAGGATTCGGCAAGGATTGTTGAGTCCGTATTCGATATCATCAAGGACAACCTGACAACGGGTGAGAAGATCAAGATTTCCGGTTTTGGAAATTTTATCGTCAAGGAGAAGAAAGCCCGGCGGGGGAGAAACCCCCAGACCGGAGACGAGATCGCCATCTCGGCACGAAGGGTGCTGACCTTCAAGTCCAGCCAGGTCCTTCGGAAGGCGCTGAACGATTAATCCGAAGCGGTCCGCATTCTTAAGGCGGCGGACCCAATGCCGGGGACGGAACCCGGGACAGCACTTATGATACCGGGGACACCTTGCGGCAAGGTGTCCCCGTCATTGGATGATGGATAAGTCAATTCCCGATAAGTCCTATTTCCGCATCGGCGAGGTCAGCCGATTATTGGGCGTGCAACCCTATGTAATCCGCTACTGGGAGTCCGAATTCAAATCGGTCCGGCCGATCCGAACCCGTTCCGATCAGAGACTCTACCGACATCGGGATGTCGAGGAGTTGCTGACGATCCGGAAACTCCTCTATGAGGAGAAATTCACCATCAACGGGGCCAGAAAACAGCTCCAGCGGATGCGGGGTGAGGAGGCGGTCACGGGAAGGGATCCGCGTAAAGGGCTTCTGGATGAAATCGAGAAGGGGTTGCGCCGGATCAGGGAAATCGTAAGTTAGATTTATGCCCGCGGGGTCAATACATAAGGCCGACGGAAACCCTCCGGTTCCGATCGGCCTTTTCATGGTGAGCCCAAGCAGCGCATCCCGCCGCTATTTCTTGTTTGCCCGCTTGGACGCCTTCAGCGGGTTGACCTTCTGCGTCGTTTCCTTGACATCCAGCTTCAAATTGGTGGCCGTCGGGCATTTGCCGGTCCGCCACTTTCCGGCCGGGTCCGGATAAACACGGCAGTACTTTCCCGTCGGACATTCGATGACTTTGCCGCATCCCTCGCACTTGTCGATGATGGCATTGCAGCTGCCTCCATTGAATCCGCAGCATTTCTTCGTCATGAAGCCGCACTCGATGCCTTTTTTGATCGTCTGACAAATCATGGTTCTCTCCTCTTTGTTCTCTTCCGTGGTCGACTTGTTAAATTCAAAAAAACCGACCCGCTTCCAAAACCATCTCCATGGCCAAGTCAGGTCGGTCATTCCCTTTCCTTAAAGGCGTGCTTTGCTATCAGAATATGAAATGGATGTCAAGAGAAAAATCCAGAGAAAAATCCAGAGAACAATCCAGAAAAATCCAAAATCCTATCTCGCCGAAATCGCGAAAAAAACGGCTGCACTTGGGTGGTGAATAGATTGACTTTCGCGGGCTATTCATGTTAGGCAACGCCTTCGACGGGTGGCGGAAGCGGCAATCACAACTCGGCATGGACTTGAGGGCGGAGGGCTTCATCGCAAATGATCAAGGCTGCTGCGCCTCCGGTCAACAAAAACAGACCCGCTAATGGCTGTTCTGATGAAAAGATCGACGCTGTTCAGCATTTTTATGCGCTCACTGACCATTCAGGTTTCCTTCAACTTCCGGAGGATGCAGAACCTGGGTTTTGCCTTTGCGATGCTCCCGCTGATCGCGGAACAGCGGAAGGACCGGAGGGAGATGGGGGTTTTTCTTGCAAGACACTTGCAGATGTTCAACACCCATCCCTACCTCGTCTCTTCGGTCATCGGTTCCGTGGCCCGGATCGAGGAAGAGGCGTGTACACCGGAATCGGCGGAGGATTTGAAAAAGGCGCTCATGGGTCCTTACGCGGCGATCGGCGATCCCTTTTTCTGGGGGGCGCTCCGGTCATTTTCTGCCGTCGGGGCCGTGATCCTGGCTCTCGCGGGGACTCTTCTGGCGCCGCTCGCCTTTCTGCTGCTCTACACCCCCGCTCATCTCTGGGTTCGCGTGAAGGGGTTTCTCGAAAGCTACCGGTGCGGCCGAAACGGGATTGATTTTATCCGGGCGTTGGATCTTCCGAAAGAGTCCGTTAAATTCTGTTATCTTTCGCTTATCCTGATCGGTTCCCTGGCGGCCGTGGCCGTCGATACCGCCTGCCGTTCCTGGAACTTTCCGCCCGGAATGCCGGGCGGGGCGGTTGGATCGGTTTTACTCCTTCTTGTTATTGCAGGGGTTCGCCTCGGGATCTCTTCGGTGAAGATCCTTTACGGAATGAGCCTCTTGTGCATGGCGCTCTCGATCTGATATGGTGGAAATAAGAACGTTTGAAATTACGAACAAGCTGGGAATTCACGCCCGGGTGGCCGCCAAGCTGGTGGAAACGGCCAATCGCTTTCAGGCGGAGACCTTTCTGGAAAAAGACGGCGTCGAGGTCAACGGACGAAGCATTCTGGGGATTCTCACGCTCTACTGCCCCCAGGGAAGTCGGTTGACCGTCCGTGTTGTGGGAGTCGACTCGGGGGAGGCGATCGCGGCCTTCGCCGGCCTGATTGAGGCGAAATTCGGAGAGACGTGAAGGCGGTCAAGACCGTTTGCCGCTTCATCGGATATGCAGACAGAGGATAGTCGATTTTATGGCGGATGATCAGAAGAAAACGTTTGTTATGAAGGGGATCGGTGTTTCACCGGGCATCGTCATCGGCAGGGCCTATCTTTTCGACCGCCAGGATGCGCAGGTTCCCTTTTACAATCTTAGCGATCCGGGCCTGGTTTCCGCGGAGATCCAGCGTTTCCGTAAGGCCCTGCGGGAATCGGAAAAGCAGCTCCTCGAGCTGAAGAACAAACTCGGCGATCTGGGCGGCGGCATGGAGCCGCTCTACATCATCGATGTCCACATCATGATCATGCGGGATCGCAAATTCATCGACCGCACGCTGAAGAACATCCGGGAGATGTCTGTTAACGCCGAATGGGCGGTTCGCATGACCGTGGACAAATACCGGGAGATCTTCGACCGGATGGAGGACGACTATCTCCGGGGGCGCATCAGCGACATCCAATATGCCGGGCAGCGGATTCTCACGAATCTCGCAGGAAAGAAGCGCACGGCCATCGACATGGGGGAGGGGGTCGTCATCATTGCCTCCGACCTGTCGCCTGCAGATACGGCGCAACTGAAGATCGACAAGGTGCTTGGATTCGCCACCGATGTCGGCGGAAAAACATCCCATACGGCAATCGTGGCCCGGTCGATTACGATCCCGGCCGTGTTGGGTCTGGAGAGCATCACCCGGGCCGTCCGGACCAACGATGATATCATCATCGACGGTTCTGCCGGTGTCGTCATCGTCCATCCCGATCCGGAGATCCGCAAACGCTACGAAGTGAAGAAAAGGCTGTACGAGAAGGCCCAGGACGATCTGCTGGATTACGCCCGTCTGCCGGCGGTGACCAAGGACCATTACGTTGTGGAGATCGGAGGCAATATCGAATTCATCGAAGAGATTCCCTCCGCGGTTCTTCACGGCGCCGACGGGATCGGGCTTTACCGGACGGAATTCATCTACATCAATCGGGAGCAGCTTCCCGACGAGGAGGACCATCTCGCCCATTACCGCTCCGTGGTTGGGGTCAAGGGGCTTTCCTGGGCGACCATCCGCACCTTCGATCTGGGCGGCGACAAGTTCTTCCCGGATAAGAAGCCTTCCCGCGAGCTGAACCCGCAGTTGGGGCTTCGGGCCATCCGCTTCTGTCTGAAGGAGGTGGCGCTCTTCAAGGTTCAGCTTAGGGCCATCCTGCGGGCGAGCGTTCTGGGAAAGCTCCGGATCATGTTCCCGATGATTTCCGGGATCGAGGAGATCCGCGAGGCCAAACGGATCTTCACCGAGGTGAAAAACGAGCTGCTGGCCAAGGGGACGGAACTGGGAAATGATATCGAAATCGGGATCATGATCGAGGTCCCGTCCGCGGTGATTGTAGCCGAGGAGTTGGCAAAAGAGGTCGATTTTTTCAGCATCGGAACGAATGACCTGATCCAGTATGTCCTGGCGATCGACCGGATCAATGAGCGGGTTACCTACCTCTACGAACCCCTGCATCCGGCCGTCCTGCGCCTGATCAAACAGGTGGTGGATATCGGGCACAAGGCGGGGATCCGGGTGGCGATGTGCGGGGAAATGGCGGGAGAGCCGGCCTATACCATGATCCTGCTGGGGCTGGAACTGGATGAATTGAGCATGAATCCGCTGGCGATCCCGCGTGTGAAGAAGATCATCCGGGGGGCCACGTTGAAGGAATCGAAGGCGCTCCTGAACAAGGTGATAACCCTCTCCTCCGCGTCGGAAATCCGGTCATTTGTCGGAGCGGAGATGCGCAAACGGTTTCCCGAAGATTTTCCGGTGAACGGTCAGTGAAAACGGAAAATGGGTCAGGGGTGAAGGGACGATTTTCATGCGGTTGAAGAGATACAGGGTTGTTCTGCAAACATTTTCAGCGATGGGGAGGGCCTGAGAGAGCATGTCCATCCTGTCGGCCATCCGAGCGTGGACAACGGAAATCGGCATCTACCATGCGGGGAGTCTTTATCGGGAGGAGAATTTTCCCCTTTACTGGCTGGTCCGGATGGTTCTCTCGAAGGTCATGGTCTCCGATGAGACGGCGGAAGGGCTGAAATCCCTTGCGGAGAAGGGCGTCGTCGTCTATGCCCTGAAGAACAAGAGCCAGCTCAACAGCCTGATTCTCCGCGAACTCTCCATGCGGAAGGGGATTCCCCCGCCCGTTTACTGCCACGGCATCAATATGATCACCTGGCAGCCGTATCCGATGGCCATCCGGGTGATCCTGTCTCATCTTTTCCACCGGATCTTAAGGAAAACAGCCATCCACTCCAACAGAATGGGCCATCTGAGCCAGCTCACCCTGGAGGGAAAGACCTCCATCATCCACCTTGGGGAGTCCGAACTCTTTGAAAACCCCTTTGTCGAGGAGACCCTTCACCGGCTGCTGGAAGCGCAGGAAGTCTCCGCCGTGCCGATCTACCTCTGTCCGGAATTGATTACCTATGGGAGGAGGCGGGAGAAGGAAGAGGAGAGCCTGATCAACATCTTCTTCGGTCAGAGCGACACAACGGATCCCATCCGTCGGGTCATCACCTTCCTCCGTTATTCCAACATGGCCTCCGTCATCTCCGCCGAACCGGTCAATCTCGCGGAATACATGAGAGCCGGCGGCGATCGTCCCCGGGAGGAGTTGGTCCGCCAGCTCCGGGAGGAGCTGATCGCGCGGATCGACGAGGAGAAGACGACCATCGTGGGGCCGATTCTGAAGTCCCGGGAAGAGATCATCGGCATGGTTCTCCGGGACAAGGCATTGGTCGCTTTCATGGAGGAGATGGCGGCGAAGGCGAAAAAGGGCAAGAGGGATGTAGCGGCTGTCCGGAAAGAGGCGAGAAAATACCTGGAGGAGATCGCCTCCGATTACAGCGAAATCTTCGTCGAGATCTGGGCAAAGATTCTCTCCTGGCTCTGGAACAACATCTACGACGGCGTGGTCGTGGACGGTGAGGGAATCGCAAAGATCCGGCAGGTATCCAAGAAGATGCCGTTTGTCATCATCCCCTGCCATCGGAGTCATATCGATTATCTTCTGCTTTCCTACAGCTTCTACAAAAACAACATTCAGATGCCGTTCGTGGCGGCCGGGACCAATCTGTCCTTCTTTCCCATGGGTTACGTCTTCCGGAAATCGGGGGCGTTCTTTCTGCGGCGGAGCTTCAAGGGAAACGAACTCTACGCCGAGGTCGTTGCCCGGTACATCAAGGTTCTTCTGCAGGAGGGGCTGCCGCTGGAATTCTTCATCGAGGGGGGGCGCAGCCGGACGGGGAAGATGGTGATGCCCAAGTACGGGCTCCTCTCCATGATCCTTCAGGCCTATCAGGAAAAGGCGTGCGAAGATCTCGCCGCGATTCCCGTCTACATCGGTTATGACCGGGTGATCGAGGAAAAGGCCTATCTCGAGGAGCTGGGCGGCGCGCCGAAAGAGAAGGAGAAGACGACCGACATGATCCGGAGCGGCAAGCTGCTCCGGAAACGGTACGGACGCGTCTACATGAATGTCGGGGAACCGATCCTCCTCAAATCCTATCTGGCCGCTCAGAAAAAACCCCTGGAGGAAATGACGGTTGCGGAGCGGCAGGGTCTGTACCGCCGGATCGGATACACGATCGTCAGGGCGATCAACAAGGTGTCTGTCGTAACCCCGTTTGCACTGACCGCATCGGGGCTCCTCTGCTATGACCGGCGGGGAATTTCGCAGGGAGAGCTCCGGGAGGTTCTGGCGCTGTTTTTCGATTACCTCTCTTCCCGCAAGGTCTCGTTCGCGATGACCTTCGCCGACCGGGACAAGGCGGTGACGGAGGCGTTGAACCTCTTCGATCAGTCGGGGCTGATCTCCCGCATGGGGGCGGAGGAGGACGAGGAAGAGGAGGTCGAGGAGGTTGTCTATTCGCTCGGGGACGAGAAACGGATGAACCTCGAGTACTACAAGAACAACATCCTCCATTATTTTCTACCCGTCAGTTTTGTAGCGACGTCCGTTCTGGCAAGCCCTGAAGATATGCTTCCGTTGAACCGGATCCGCGACGACTATGCTTTTTTCAAGCGCCTCTTCCGGCATGAATTCATTTTTGACGATCATAAGGATGATCAGGAGGAGGTCCGGGAGACCCTCTCCTATCTCCGCGACCGGGGGATGATCGCCGGTTTCGACCGGGAAGAGAAGCCCTGGATCGAGGTGAAGGGCCGGGGCAGGACCAATCTCCTCCCCTTCGGGGGACTCATCCACAACTATATGGAATCCTACTGGGTGGTCGTCCGGGGATGTTACTATCTCCGGAAGGGGCCAAAGGCCGAGAAAGACTGGCTGAAGTACATCCGGGGGCTGGGGGCGAGGATGTACCGGAAGGGAGAGATCCGGAGGGCGGAGGCGCTGTCGCAGTCCAACTACCAGAGCGCCATCCGCTACCTGGAGGATGTGAACATCATCTCCGCGACGGAGGTGTCTGAAAAAGGAGATAAAAAATTCACGACGCGCTACGCCTTGACGGAAAACAAGGTGCAGATGGAATCCCTCCGCCGCAGGCTGTTCAAATTCCTGTAGTCAGACTTTTACGCATTTTGCGCAACTTGGAAATCGAGATCCCTCCGCGCGCTGGATATTTTTCGACCCGAAAAATCTCCAATGCGCGCTTCCGGGATTCGATTTCCAAAGGCGTCGGAGCGTTTTTCCCCTATGACCGGTCGTCTGACCGACTTCACGTGGGGACATGATGCGCCGCATCGTGTCCCCACGTCGCGCACGATGCGGCATCATGTCCCTATGGAGTAGAGCGCGGATCTCCCCCGGTAAACGGCGGCCTCTCCGAGTTCTTCCTCGATCCGCAGAAGCTGGTTGTACTTCGCAAGCCGCTCGGTCCGGGACATCGATCCGCTTTTGATCTGCCCGCAGTTCGCCGCGACGGCGATGTCGGCCATGCAGGTATCCTCGGTCTCTCCGGAGCGGTGCGAGATGACGGTCGTATAACCCGCCTCGCGGGCGCACTGGATCGTATCGAGGGTTTCGGTCAGTGTGCCGATCTGATTCAATTTGATCAGGATAGAGTTCGCCACGCCAAGCGCGATACCCTTTTCCAGCCGTTTCCGGTTCGTCACGAACAGGTCGTCTCCGACGATCTGCACCTTTCCGCCCAAGGTCTCGGTCAGGAGTTTCCACCCCTTCCAGTCGTCTTCGGCGAGGCCGTCCTCGATCGAAACGATCGGGTATTTTTTTACGAGATCCTCGTAATACTTGACCATCTCTGCGGCGGTCCGTTCCGGCTTCTTCTCGGCGGCCAGGATGTATTTTCCCTTCTCAAAGAAGGAGCTGGCCGCGGCGTCGATGGCGATCGCGCAGTCCCTGCCGGGCTCGTAGCCGGCCTTTTCGATGGCGGTTGTGATCAGGAGCAGCGCCTGCTCGTTCGATTTAAGGTTGGGGGCGAATCCGCCCTCGTCGCCGACGGCGGTGTTGTACCCGCCGGCCTTGAGGAGCGCCTTCAGGTGGTGGAACACCTCGGCAGCCATCCGGAGGCCCTCGCGGAAGGTTGTTGCCCCCACGGGCATAACCATGAACTCCTGGATGTCCACGTTGTTGTCGGCGTGCTGGCCGCCGTTGATGATATTGGCCATCGGCACCGGGATATCATGAGCGATGATGCCGCCGATATACCGGTAGAGAGGGAGTTCCAGGGCGGCGGCCGCCGCCTTCGCGCAGGCGAGCGACACGCTGAGGATAGCGTTCGCGCCCAGGGCGCCCTTGTTGTCCGTGCCGTCCAGTGCGATCATCTCGGCGTCGATCTCCCGCTGGTTTTGACAGTCCATCCCGACGATCTCCGGCGCGATTTTGTCGAGGACATTGCTCACGGCCTTCAGGACGCCCTTTCCGAGGTACCGCTTTTTGTCCCCGTCCCGGAGCTCCAGCATCTCATGTTCGCCGGTCGAGGCGCCCGACGGCACGGAAGCCCGTCCGGTGATCCCCGACAGCAGGGTCACCTCCGTCTCAACGGTTGGATTGCCTCGTGAATCCAGGATCTCCCTGGCGTTGATGTTGATGATTTCCGTCATAATGGCCTCCTTGGGATCGGTTTATGTTATCATTTTTTGGAAAAGACGGTCTTAGGGCTCCACCGCGGGTCGGATCATGCGGCTCTTGAGATTTCTATTATACCAATGGATGCGGTTTTTCAAGGCGAATGTCGGCGAGGGGAAGTGAAAGTTACTTGATATGATGTCCGATGTCGGATAGAATCCCGTGCGATTGAGGACAGGAAGGCGATGTGGCATGTCAAGACCGATTATCTCCCGGTGAAGCTCGGCGACAGCTGATTACGGATTCTGCCGGGAGAGATCCTTATTCCGAGAACACGCTCGGAATGTGTGAAGAGGAAGGGTCGTCTTGAGGGCAGTTGGGTAGATCCTGCCGCGCGATGGCAGAAAATGGAGGGACAGGAAAAACCGTGGCAAAGAAGGAAACAGGGGAAAAGCCCATCTGTCAAAACAAGCGGGCGAGGATCAACTATTTCATCGACGAGACCTATGAGGCGGGCATCGCCCTCGTCGGGACGGAGGTGAAGGCGCTGCGCGACGGCCGGGCGAATCTCAAGGACAGCTACGCCCTCATCAAGGAGGGGGAACTCTTCCTCTATGATGTGCACATCAGCCCCTATTCACACGGCAACCGGGAGAATCACAACCCGCTACGCGTCCGCAAACTGCTCATGCACAGGCAGGAAATCAAGCGGCTCTACGGCAAATCCCAGGAGCGGGGTCTCGCCCTGATTCCGCTCCGGATGTATTTCCACAACGGGAAGGTCAAGGTGGAGATCGGCGTCGGCCGCGGGAAGAAGCTCTACGACAAGCGGGAGGACATCAAGCTCAAGGAGGATCGCCGGGCGATGGAGCGGGGCATGCGGGCGAAGAACCGGGAGGGGTGACGGCGGATTCAGATCGGCGACCGGAGAAGCGTCTGGGAAGCAACATTTTGTAATCGTTTGAGAATTCAGGAAATTTATGACAGGTAAGGGGATGCGGGCCGAGGGGCGGAGATCTCCGCTTGACTTGAACGGAGAAAAAAGGTAGAAGCAGATCAGTTCATTCACATCGTTTCACCATCCACGGGGGCGTCACGGTTTCGACGGGGATATGTGAAGCTGCATAAGCGTACCGAGGTTCCTGCAGGCCTCGTTAAACAGGCAGGACAATATAATCGCAGACAACTACGATTACGCTTTAGCCGCTTAGTCGCGGCTAACGTCTCCCCGATTTCTCCTGTCGGGTCGGTTTGGGGGCGTCATACGGGCAGGATAACCGCTCTCTCACGCCTGGGGGGAGAGGGGCGAAAAGCAATAAAACAGGATAGCGAAAGAGGGATCCTGCTTCCGGGAGCCCTCAGGGGCGAAACTCAAAACAGAAGATACGTGCGTAGAAAGTGCAGCGGAAGGTTTCCGGACGCGGGTTCGACTCCCGCCGCCTCCACCATGATTTCAAGTACTTAGGTCGTTTTTTCCCTTACCAGTTCCTTACCACCCTGGCCGATGGGAATGACCCTCGCGCTTTTACGGTAAATCGACCTCATGTCGGCATCAGTATCCTTCCCCATGTACCGATCAAATGCCTTGTTCGTTTCACTCATGGCGGCCCGTTTGATTTCTTCCGGTGAAATCAGCGAATCATAGTTGATCAGATCTGGGATCAAAACTTCCATTGTCGATCGTCATATGGTAATAAACCATAACGACGATCAAATTTCCGAAAACTGATTAAGCGAGGGGAAATGGCGACCACGGACACAGCCTGCACCGGAGAAAACAGCTTGACGCTGTCGTATCCCAAAAGACAGAGCATTGCCTTCTCGAATTACTTATTCGACTTGTACCGCCAAGCCAAAACCACCACCGCGGATGAAATCTGTTTTGACCTAACCAGAACAGAATCCATCACCCCCTTCGGAATCATCATGCTAACCGCAACAATAGCGGAGTGCCAGAATAGAGGGAAAAAGTGCAAGTATCGTCGTCCTGTAAAGAAAAGCGCCCAACGATTCTTTCGAGAAGTCGGTTTCAATAATTACTTCCAATTATTGGATGGTGCTCATACCGAACCGCACAACATCAGAACTGGAAACATTCAGCTTTCACGATTGACGGGACTCAATACCGAGATTGCCGATACGATTACTGAAATTCTCGCTCATCATCTTCGGATATCCGAGGATTTAAAGGGTTCTCTGAGGTTGAGCATATCGGAAGCCATCACGAACGTTATTGACCACAGTGGAGTCAATGATTATTACATCTGTTGTTGGAATTGTCATCAGCGCTTTGATTCCACGCCAGTCTCCCAACGACAGTAGGGAGCCATTGCCACCGGTCCTATAGAGCCAGTCATCTGATTTTCCCGTCCTGGGATACCCAGTCCATCTCATTTTTTATTATTGCCTTTAGAT
>JAURXV010000050.1 GCA_030654195.1 Syntrophales bacterium
CTGAAGCGAATGGAGCCAGGCGCTTTTCATGTTGAAGTTCCGCGCCGAGATCTTCTGCAACAACAGCGTGGCCGCCCCGTTTCCGACGAACGCCACGACGGCGACCCAGAGCATCTCCTTTCCGGGAATTTCCGGTGGCGCCGCGAACCTCTTGAGGGTCTCCCAGAAGACGAAGGCGATGACGACGGAAAGGACGATGCTGTTGACAAAAGCGGCGATAAATTCGATTTTGCGGTAACCGTACGTTTTCAGGGCATCGGCGGGACGACGCGACACCTTCTCCGCCCAGTAGCTGAAGATCATAGCCGCGATGTCGCTCAGGTTGTGGACGGCGTCCGAGATTAACGCCATGCTCTGGATCATCAGGCCGAAAATCATCTCGAAGACAACGATCCCGCCGTTGATCACCATGGCGAAGATCAGGTTCCGCAGCGAAGCCGGTGGGTCATGATTGTGGTTTTGTTCCATTGAATTCAACCAATCAAAAAGGGACTGCCGATGAAATAGATTCCCAGCAGGCCGATGACAACCCCGGCGCTCTTCTTGAACCAGCCTCCCGATTCGATCCAGGTTTCGCTCTCCGTCAGGCGCCGGACCGCAGCGGTCGAGCTGCCTGCAATCATAATGGGGAGGCAATGACCCAGGGCGAACAGCAGGATCAGCAGAACCCCGGTCAACACCTTCTGCTGAACCGTGATGATCGCCAGGATCGGGGCAATGAAGCCGAACGTGCAGGAGCCGGAGAGGACCCCGTAGGCCAGCCCCAGGAGGAACGCGCCGCTAAGCCCCCTGACGTTGAGTCGGTGAAGCCTGCTCCCGGAGAGGTTGCACTTTTCCACCCCCAGCATCCCCAAGGCGACCCAGATCAGAACGAGACCGACAACGATCTGCCAGTAGCTGCCGACATCCCCGAGCATCCGTCCCAGCAGCGCGCAGACGACGCCGATGACAGCGATCGTGATGAAAAGCCCCACGGTAAAGAAAATGGCGTAATGGGCGGCCTGTCGCGGTTTCAGCGCCTGCTCCTGCCCGGCCACGTAGGCCACGACCAGCGGGATGGAGGCCAGATGGCAAGGACTCAACAGGACACTGACCATGCCCCATAAAAAGCAGCCCAGCGCCGCCAAGTAGGTCGCGCCGGTAATCCAGCCGTTGATGGTGAGAAACAATGTCATCAGCATGGCTGCCCTTTCTATTTCACGCCCATATCCTTGAGTCGGCGGACAATCTCTTCTTCGCTCAAGAACCCCAGGTGCCGAAAGACCTCTTTGCCCCTCTTGTCGAAGAAGATCTGCGTGGGAATCCCACTGATGCTGAAGCGGTGGGCCGGTTTCGGATCCTCCCAGACATCGAGGAAGACGATGGCGGCCCTGCCGGCATATACCTTTTCCAACTTCTCCAGAATCGGCGCCATCATCTTGCAGGGTATGCATTTTTTCGCGCCCAGATCGACCATCGTGACCATCCCCTTGACGGGGACCGCCGGCGTCGCGGCGGCGAAGAGAGACGCCGGCGGTGCAAACAGGGACAGGAGCGAAAGGCCATAGAGAATTACTGCAATCTTAAAGCGATTTGGTTTCAAAGTATTTCCTCTTGAACTTCAACGCGACGTTGACCAGGCTGATCAACACGGGAACCTCCACCAGCGGGCCGATCACCGCCGCAAACGCCGCCCCGTGGTTGATCCCGAAGACGCCGACGGCCACCGCGATGGCCAGCTCAAAATTGTTGCTGGCGGCGGTGAAGGAGAGCGTCGCCGACTTGCCGTAATCGGCCCCCGCCTTCGCGCTCATCCAGAAGCTCACCAGAAACATCACGATAAAGTAGATCAGCAGCGGAACGGCAATCAGGGCCACGTTGCCGGGCTGCTCGATGATCTTTTTACCCTGCATCGAAAACATGACCACAATCGTGAAGAGAAGCGACACCAGCGTGATGGGAGAGATTCTGGGAATGAATTTAGAGTGATACCACTCCTTCCCGCGCAGCTTGACGAGGACGAAACGGGTAATCATCCCGGCCAGAAACGGAATGCCAAGGTAGATGAAGACGCTCTCGGCGATCTGTCCGATCGTGATCTGCACGACGGCGCCGGAAAGCCCCAGCAACGGCGGCAGGATGGTGATGAAGAGCCAGGCATAAACGCTGTAGAAGAGAACCTGAAAGATCGCGTTGAAGGCGACCAGGCCGGCGCAGTACTCGCAATCGCCCTGGGCCAGATCGTTCCAGACGATGACCATCGCGATGCAGCGGGCCAGGCCGATCATGATCAGGCCGATCATGAACTCCGGCTGATTATGCAGAAACAGAACCGCCAGTACAAACATCAGGATCGGCCCGATGATCCAGTTTTGAACCAGGCTCAGTCCCAGCACCTTGAAATCCCGAAAGACATCGCCCAGTTCCTCGTACTTGACCTTGGCGAGCGGGGGGTACATCATCAGAATAAGGCCGACAGCGATCGGAATGCTCGTCTGAGTTCCCTCCGGCCTGAGGGAACCGATCCAGTCCCCGACCCCCGGTGCAAAATACCCCAGCAGGACACCCGCCGTCATCGCCAGGAAAATCCACAGTGTCAGGTAGCGATCCAAAAACGAGAGTCTTTTAACAATGCTTTCAGGCATAATTTACCTCCGTCGAAATATTTTTTTATGCATAAGGTCCCTCACCGAGGGACCGTTTTCACCGGTCGTAGTGCCTCCGGGCGATAATATCCGCCCGGGCCGGCGACTGGCGATTGAAGATCCGGGCGGAAATGTAAAAGAGAAGCGTCCTGAGATTTTCCTTGATTTCATATTCCAGGTTTCCCTTGAGAAGACGACAGATGAACTCATCGATCCGAGGACAATCCCACCAGCCCTCCATATACGATTCTCCAAGCCCGAGGCTCCCGTCCTTCAACACGCGGTCGAAAAATCTCCCATCCCGCACCTGGATGTCCCAGGGATCGGGGCCGTCGATTCGGATGCCGGTTTCAAGAAGCAATTGCTCGATGATCTTTCTGTGCTTTTGCATGGCTCGCCTCCCGAATATTGCGGCCGATCAATCAGCCGGCTTCGAACATGTTCCTTCCGAGCCCTCTTAGTCTCTCGATCCCTTTCGGCTCATGATCGAGGAGCGGAAATCCCCGGAACCCTTCTTCCTACAGATTTTCTTCCAAGGCGCCGGTGCAACGGGTAATTCACTCGTGCATCAAGAAGTGTTTCATCCGTCCGGTTAATCCGTCTTCTTGACAAGCCAAGTCAGGATCTCCTCCTTTTTGGGGATCTTTCCCACGGACTTCACCTCGCCGTCCACGACCACCGCCGGGGTGCCGAAGACGCCGTATGTGGCAATCTTCATGATGTCGCTCACCTTCTCGATGTCCGCCGCGACGCCCGCCTCGGCAACGGCTTCACGGACCAGCTTCTCCACCTTCTGGCAATTGACGCAGCCGGGTCCCAAAATTTTGATTTCCATCGTTTCATCTCCTTTCTTCTTCGCTTCGGAATGATCTTCCATCATTTCCTTCTCCTTACACAACCAACCATCCGTAGGCCATCCCCGCCGCGGTAGAGAGAACCACGACAATCGCGCAGTAGGTCAGGGTTTTTTTCAGGCCCATGATCCCCGTCAGAGTCAACATGCTGGGGAGCGAAAGCGCTGGTCCCGCCAGCAGGAGCGCCAAGGCCGGTCCCTGCCCCATCCCGGAACCGATCAGTCCCTGGAGGATCGGGACCTCCGTCAGCGTCGCGAAGTACATCAGCGCCCCCGAAACCGAGGCGAAGAGGTTCGCCCAGAGGGAATTCCCGCCCACCAGGCTGGCGATGTAATGCTCCGGGATCAGCGCTTCATGCCCCGGACGCCCCAGGAGAAAGCCCGCCACGAGGACACCGGCCAGGAGCAGCGGGAAGATTTGCTTCATGAAGCCCCAGGTCGCCTGCACCCAGGAGGTGAGTTCATCCTTGACGAACCAGGTTTTCAGCATGACCGCCAGAACGATCAGAAGCGCCACGGTCACATACCACTTGGCGCCGAAGATGACTTTCCAGACGCCCGCGTCGTCGGCCGCCGGCTTCGCGAAGGCGGCAAAGACGAGGATCAGGACCATCGTCAGCATGTAAAGGGTATCCTGCCACAGCTTCCGACTCTTGCCGTCCTCGTCGGGCAGGTAGATCTGGCCAGCGTTCCGGTTCGCATCATCCTTCCGGAAGATGAAGGCCATCAGGAGTCCGGTGATGACAGAAAAGGTCACCGCGCCAACCGCCCGGGCTAAGCCGAGCTGCCAGCCCAGGACTTTGGCCGTGAGCACGATGGCCAACACATTGATCGCCGGGCCTGAATAGAGGAAGGCCGTGGCGGGACCGATCCCCGCACCCCGCATGTAGATCCCCGCAAACAACGGCAGGACCGTGCAGGAGCAGACGGCCAGCACCGTCCCCGAGACCGAGGCGACAGAATAAGAGAGAAATTTGTTCGCCTGCGCTCCGAAGTACTTCAGGACCGACGCCTGGGAAACAAAGACGGCGATCGCCCCGGCGATGAAAAAGGCGGGGATCAGGCAGGTCAGGACGTGCTGCCGGGCGTACTCCTGAAGCATCATGAAGGCCTCCAGGCCCGACCGGCGAATCACCTCGTGATCCCACGGAATGTAGTAGGCGGCCAAAAACCCGGCCGCGATGATCAGCAGTTTTGTTTTTTCTTTCACGACATCAAATTTTTCCTTTCTTCAGGGGACATCATCTGCTTTCCTTTACCGTCGGACACACCCGTCCTGGCAGCCGCTATGGACATCTCCGGATGAGTGCATCGGCAGAACCGAGGGTCAACTCGGGAGAATTTGTATGGCCATCGGAAAATGGAGAATCACTCACGGGTCCGGCAGAGATCCTCCCGGCGGAGCCCCTTGCTCCTTTCGAACAGGTCCCGGATCTCCGGGTCGTCCTCCAGCCAGTGCTTCAGGTTTCCCAGGAGAGACGCCGCATAGGGGCTGCGGCCGCCGTCACTCAGGGAGTAGTTCACCCAGAGGCCTTCTTTCTTCCGGCCCACCAGGCCCGCATTCTCCAAGCCCTTCAGATGCTTGGAAACGGTGGGCTGGGCGATCCCAAGGGCGGCCTGGATCTCGCAAACGCACATCTCCCGTTTCTGAAGCAGTTTCAGAAGTTTCACCCGGTTGGGATCGGACAGCGCCTTCATGACCTTGATGAATTCCTTCATGGCATCTCCTCCATATTTCTAATTAGAAATATAGTGCTGATCAGTGATCCTGTCAAGGGGAAATTTCATGCGCCTTAGACAACCCCCATCTTCGCGAGTTGTTCCTTGACCTTCTCTTCGCTCATGAAACCCTGATGACGGAAAATCTCCTTGCCCGCGGGGTCGAAAAAGATCACCGTCGGGATGACCTGAATCTGATAGTCGGAGGCCAATTTCTGGTTGTTCCGGACATCGATGATCAGCACCTCCAGCTTTCCCGCATAACCTTTGCGGATCGTCTGCAGGACGGGGCGAAGCTGGCGGCAGGGGATGCAACTGTTGGAACCGAAATCGACCACCATGGGCTTGCCGCCGGTCAGGGCCTTGCGGAAGTCCGCTTCCGATTGGGTTTCCATCCCGGGCGGAACAACGGCCAGCTTCTGAAGTTCCTTCTGGTTGACATCGATCTTGGCGTTCTTGCGCAGATCGGCAATCAGCTTCTCCGCCTCTTCGCCCTGGCGCTGCTGTTCGATCATCTGCTTGATCAAAGGCGCCGCTTCCTCTTTCTTGCGTCCGCCCATCTGATCCTTGTAGGCCTCATAGATGCGGTCGATCTCCTCGGGCGCAACCGGCGGCGAGGCCGCCATTTTCTTGTCGAGATAGGCCATGATCGTTGCGGTCTCCGCGTCTTCCCCCGCTGCCGGCGGCGTCGCGCTTACCCCTTTGGGCGCGGCGACCCCCTCCTTTTTCGCCTGTTGCAGCAGCAAGGTTCGATTGACGATAACATCCAGCAGTTTACCGGGATCCTCCTTGACGAGATCCCGGGCGGCGGGATCGGTCTTGCCCAGTTCCTCCTGGAAACGGGCGACCGGGATCTTCTCGCCGTTCACCGAGGCGAGCACGGGCTTTCCGAGGGGTCCGATCGTAAACAGGTAGGCCGCGACGACGCCGACGATGATCGCCGCTGTCAGCGCCAGGATGACAATCTTCCTTTGTTTCTTCATGAAATGTCCTTTCAATTTGTGGTGATCCCGGCCGCCAGAATCAGTCGGTTGCTTCCCTTGTTGCAGCATGATTCAGACATGTTTCCTCCTTATCCAGGAAATGAGGTTGAACAAATATCCCCAGCCGTCATGATGCCGTGGCGGGGAGGCCGATAAAACCCCGAAAGCGCTGTAACGGTAGCCTCTATATTACCGCACGGCTATATAATCACAAACGTCCCTTGTCAAGATAATCTTTCCGCGAAGGTGAAACCCGTGATCTCCTCCGCGGCCCGGTTGAAGAAGGTATTGATCCGGCGATCGAGATCCACGGTGAAGACGCCGTCCGTCATGCTCTCCAGGATGGCGCAGCAGGGGAGGCTGTCGTCTCCGCTCCGGCACTGCGAAGATTCCGGAACGGACGCCTCATTGCTCTTGCCTTTTTTCCCCGTCATCGTTACCCTCCGCCCGCGCGGCCCCTTCAAATCGTGTTTCGTCCGGTCCCGCACCCGAACGAATGAGTTCCAAATCAGCGTCCGTCTCCTGAAAAGGCGCGAACGCTTCGCGCCGCGTCATCATCCTCTTCCGGCATCTTCAAAAGCTTCAGCCGGTTTGCATCGTGAAGCGTCTTCATGATCTTGAAAATTCGCACTTTGCATTTCTTTAGCATTCACCGATAGAAATATACTGAACGGTGTTATGCATGTCAATGAGAAATTATCACAGCATCTATATTTAAGTAAATGATTAATTATTTACGATTTACGAAAATAAGTCCCATTGTGCATAATGACGCTATCTATTGATGATAGGGCATATTGTTGTTGAATTATCTTGACACGGAATCTGCGCTTTAATATAGTCTATCAAGCAAGAGGCGGAAGCAGTGGACTTCTTTCAGACCGTGATCGCACCGCAAAGCGCAGTGGGGTGGGGTGGCAATGACCGCCGTCCCCTGCGCAGACGGTGTGCATAGCGGGCGCGTAAACCGTCTCCCCCTTTGAATGGAGCAAGGTGATATCGCAAAAGGGCTATACGATGGAAACCGATTTACTCGTGACAACCTTCCCCGTCCTGACCGAGTTTCAACGTGCGTCAATGGTGCAAAACGCCATCGGCGCCGCCTGCGAGCGTATAGACCCGACCCCGGCGCTTTCCCTGGTTGCCGTACCGGCGCTCGTCATGAGCAGGGAGGAGCGCGCCGCGCTGGAGTCAGCGGCGCCTGATATCACTTTCTCGGGATGGGTCGATTACCAAATTGCGACATCAACCATGCCGGATGGACCGGCGCCGGAAGAGACGGAACAGAGCGGGTGTTTCCGGCGTGCCGCGATTATGGTGCTCGCCCCCTGTGTCGCCGATTACAAAAAGATCCGGCTCATCGCTCACCTGGAGGGGGACTTGGGACCGGTCCTCCCCTATCTGAACGCGGTGCTGACCCAGGCGTCCTACTTACCGAAGGCGGAGACGCTGACCTTCATGGACGGCTACCGCATGATCGCGCTTTACCCGAGGCGCATCACGATTGCCAAGGCGGACGAGATTGTGGACGCCTGGCTGACGCTGGAACGGATTCGCTTCCTTGCCGAGCAGAC
>JAURXV010000019.1 GCA_030654195.1 Syntrophales bacterium
AAAGGGCGGAAACCCTACATCCTCCACGACGGTCCCCCCTATGCCAACGGGAATATCCACCTGGGCACCGCGCTCAACAAGATCATCAAGGACATCCTCATCAAGTCCAGGAACATGGCGGGCCGCGACAGCATCTACGTGCCCGGCTGGGACTGTCACGGTCTGCCGATCGAACACCAGGTGGACAAGGAACTGGGCGAAAAGAAGGCGGTGATGTCCCAGGCGGACAAGCGCCGTTTCTGCCGGGTTTACGCCGACCGGTACGTGGGGATCCAGCGGGAGCAGTTCAAACGTCTCGGGGTTTTCGGGGCGTGGGACAAGCCCTACCTCACGATGACCTACGACTACGAGGCGACGACGGTCGCGGAGTTCGGGAAGCTCTACCTGAACGGGAGCGTCTACAAGGGGAAGAAGCCCGTCTACTGGTGCGCCTCGTGCAAGACCGCGCTGGCGGAAGCGGAGGTCGAATACCACGACCACACGACGCCTTCGATCTATGTCAAATTCGCCTGCATTTCCGATGTTTCCGAACGCATCCCGAAGCTCGCCGGCGAGAAGGTCTCCGTCGTCATCTGGACGACGACCCCCTGGACGATCCCCGCGAATCTGGCCGTCGCCTTCCATCAGGATTTTCTCTATGCGGCGGTGAAGGTGAAGGGCGAGGTCCTCATCGTCGCAAAGGACCTTGTGGATCCCTGCATGGACGCCTTCGGCTTCCGGAATGAACCCTATGAGATCCTTGATGAGTTTGCCGGATCCGTTGTGGAGGGGCAGAAGTGTCGCCATCCGCTGATTGACCGGGAGAGCCTGCTGATCCTCGCCCCCTTCGTCACCCTTGACGCCGGGACCGGCTGTGTCCATATCGCCCCGGGTCACGGCCAGGAGGACTACGAGATCGGGATGAAGTATGGCCTGGAAAATTACGCCCCCGTGGACGACGATGGAAATTTCACACACGCCGTCAAGGACTTCGCGGGGCAGTTCGTCTTTGACGCCAACGGCGCGGTGATCACCAGGCTCACGGAGGAAGGCGCCCTCCTCGGGCAGATGGAGATCCAGCACACCTATCCCCACTGCTGGCGCTGCAAGCAGCCGATCATCTTCCGCTCGACAGAACAGTGGTTCATCTCCATGGAGAGAAACGACCTCCGGACGAAGACGCTTCAAGCCATCGACGCCGTGACCTGGATTCCCGCCTGGGGACGCGACCGGATCTACGGCATGATCGAGAACCGGCCCGACTGGTGCATTTCGCGCCAGCGCCTCTGGGGCGTCCCGATCACGATGTTCTATTGCCAGGCGTGCGGGGCGGAGGTGATGACGCAGGCGATTCTCGATTATGTGGTCGATCTTGTCCGGGAACACGGCGCCGATGTCTGGTTCGAGCGCGAATCATCAGATCTGATGCCGGCGGGAACCCGCTGCCCGGCGTGCGGCGGGGTGAGGTTCAAGAAGGAGACGAACATTCTCGACGTCTGGTTTGATTCCGGCGTCAGCCATGCCGCCGTCCTGGAACACCGGCCTGATCTCAGCTCCCCGGCCGATATGTACCTCGAGGGAAACGACCAGCACCGGGGCTGGTTTCACTCCTCGCTCCTCGAATCGGTGGGGACGAGGGGGCGGGCGCCCTATCGGAATGTGCTGACCCACGGCTTCGTCGTGGACGGCGATGGGAAGAAGATGTCCAAATCCGTCGGGAACGTGATTGATTCCCAGACGATCATCGACGGTTACGGGGCCGAGATCCTTCGGCTCTGGGTAGCCGCCGAGGACTATACCGAGGACATCCGGATCTCCGAGGAGATCCTCAAGCGTCTCGTCGAGGCCTACCGGCGGATCCGGAACACGAGCCGGTTCATTCTGGGGAACCTCTACGACTTCCGGCCGGAAACGGACGCCGTCCCCCACGGGGAGATGGCGGAGATGGACCGCTGGATCCTCCACCGCCTCCAGGAGGTGATCCGCCGCGTGCGCGAGGCCTACGAGCAGTACCAGTTCCACGTGGTCTACTACACCCTCTACAACTTCTGCACGGTGGATCTCTCCGCGCTCTACCTCGATGTCCTCAAGGACCGTCTCTACACGTCGAAGGCGGCATCCCAAGCCCGCCGGTCGGCGCAGACCGCGATGAAGGAGATCCTGGAGGCGATGGTCCGGCTCCTCGCTCCGATTCTCACGTTCACGGCGGAGGAGGTGTGGCTGGCCCTGCCTTCCTGCCCCGGAAAGGCCGAAAGCGTTCACCTGGCGCAGTTCCCGGAGGTGGACGGGTCGCTTTTGCAGCCGGAACTGGCCGAGACATGGAAGACGCTGATCGCCGTCAAGGGGGAGGTGGCGAAGGCGATCGAGACGGCCCGCCAGAACAAGGTTCTGGGTCATTCCCTCGATGCCGCCGTGACCATCACCGCGCCGGAAAAGCTGATGCGGCTTTTGGAGACGCACAGGGAGGATCTCCGGGCGCTCCTCATTGTTTCCGATGTTTGTGTCGTTGCGGGGCAGGAAAGTGCGGGGGCGTACCGGAGCGTCGAGATCCCCGATCTCGCGGTCGACGTGAGCCGGGCGAAGGGGGAGAAGTGCAACCGCTGCTGGAACTACAGCGGGACGGTGGGTGAAAACGCCGAACACCCGACGCTCTGCACGAGATGTGTGGGAAACCTTTAACCCTGTAACGGGTCATCCGGCGGACTGCCCGACAACGGGCGGCGTGCAGCAAGGATTGTTGAGGCGGACTTTGCAAAAAAGGAATATCCTTTTTCTGGCGATCACATTTCTTGTGATGCTGCTGGATCAGGCAACAAAGGCCTGGATCATCTCGACGATGCGGATTTACGACTCCTTTGCGGTGATCGAGGGGTTTTTCAGCATCACGTACGTTCGGAATCCCGGCGCCGCGTTCGGTTTCCTGGCCGGCGCCCCGCCGCTATTCCGTTCTATCTTTTTCCTTGCCGTAACGGTGGCGGCGATTGCGCTGATTCTGCACTACCTCCGCGTCAGCCGGATCGAGGAGCCCTCTCTGGTCTCGGCGCTGGCGCTCATCCTGGCCGGGGCCGTGGGGAATCTCATCGACCGCATCCGTTTCGGCGAGGTGGTCGATTTTCTCGACGTCTATATCGGCAGCCACCACTGGCCCGCCTTCAACGTGGCCGATTCCGCGATCACCGTTGGCGCGGTGGTCCTGATGGCGGTTCTCCTTCGGAGACGGAAGAAACGGACGGAAGTGAACTGAAGAGGGAAATCTTCCGGCATGGGGACAGATTTGAAATCTGTCCCCATGGACTTTTCGGGTGGACGGCATGGACATCCTTTTCCGTATCCGGAGATCGATCTCGCGGCACTTGACGCCGCCGCGGATCTTTATCCTCAGTTTTGCGCTGCTGATCCTGGCCGGGGCGATCCTGCTCCGGCTGCCGTTTGCGGCGGGCCGTGGCCACCTGAGCTTCACGGACGCTTTTTTTTCCTCCGCCTCCGCGGTCTGCGTGACGGGTCTTGCCGTCATCGACATCGGGAAGGACCTCTCCTTCGCCGGTCAGATCGTGACGCTGATTCTCTTGCAGATCGGGGGGCTGGGGATCATCACCTTCTCCGTCATCCTTTTCGGCATAATGGGGCGGGGGATCTCCTTCAAGGGGCGGGAGATCCTGCAGAGCACGTTCCTCCATACACCGCGGCGTGACTTCATTGTAATCGTCAAAGAGGTTCTCCGGCTCACCTTCATCACCGAGGCCGTGGGGACGATCCTTTTGTTCTCGCGCTTTTTGCAGGATTTTCCGCCGGCCACCGCCTTCTTCCACGCGCTTTACAACGCCGTGTCGGCCTTCAACAACTGCGGCTATTCCCTCTTTTCCGACAACCTGATCTCCTACCGGGGGGACTGGATCGTCAACCTGACCGTGATGGGGCTCATCGTCCTCGGGGG
>JAURXV010000036.1 GCA_030654195.1 Syntrophales bacterium
TCCTGGCGGAACTGGGCCGGAGAGGCGTGCTGACCTTTTCAGAGGACCGCGTGACCGGCTTCAGCCGGGATGATGCGCTGCGGCTCCTGGACGAAGAGGCGACCGTTTAACCTTGATTCCACTACTTTGGGGGCAGGGACCGGGCGTAGCGGACACCCTGCTCAATCCACGCCGACAGATCTTCGTCCGCTTCGTGCCCCTCCCAGGAAACCATCACCCAACCCTTCAACGGCTTCCCGGTGATATCAAATTTCCGGGTATGGGACCGTTTCAACGCATCTTCATAGTGCTCCGTCCCGACCCGGATAATCAGATCGTCTTTGATGATGCCGCAGGCCATATTCCCCTGAACCAGAAAACACAAGCCCCCGAACATCTTCTTCTCCTGAAAATCGGGCTCGTTTTCCAGCAACTCCCGAACCCGTTGCGCCAACCCTTCATCGTATGCCATTTTTCTGGTTCATCCGGTTCATGCGTACTTTTGAGTTGATGATCTGTTGAATTGAGCCTTGACTGACTTTCACCTACTGCTGAGTCCAAGGTAGCCACGCAAGATGAAGATTACTGGTTAAAATGTGCATAAAAAGGGCAGGATCATTTCTGACCCTGCCCTTAAAGAAAAAACATCAAACTCAGCCGATTACTTTTTTGACCCTTTGCCTTTGCTCTCCACAATCCCTTGGAGGCTAAATAAAAGTGACTTTCCCCCTTTGCATACAACAAGGAACAATGACGACATATCAAACTACTGTAAAAAATGTTAACGTTTTGAGTGCTTGAGAAGGACGAAGCCTTTTAGCGCCAATCTCAAGCACACTGCGTTCTGCCGTTGCTGGCAGTTCTTTTTTTACATCAGAAAAATAATCTCCTCTATTACTCTCATAAAAATTTTCCACCTACATCGGTAAAAAGAGGTAGATCAGAGCAACCAGGACAAACTCAAATAAAGTAGCTATAAGGCAATATCCCATGATTGTTCTCATCTCTGTTCCCGTAGCCCCCAGTAGGGGGAGAGCCCAGAACGGCTGAATCGTGTTGGTAAGCACCTCGCCAGCGGTGAAAGCCATCACCGTCAGAGGGAAGCCCACCCCCAATGAACTTGCCGCCAGGATCATGACAGGTCCTTGGACCATCCAAATTCCACCGGAAGAAGGGATGAACATGTTGACGATTCCCGAGCTGATCATGGTGACCAGCGGATAGGTAAACGTGTTAGAAATGGTCACGAACCACCCGGCAACAACCTTGAGCAGACCCGTGTATGCCATGATCCCGAAGATGCCCGCATAGAAGGGAAACTGCAGGATGATCCCAAATGCTGCCTTGGTAGCCATTTTCACGGATTCCACAAAGCGGGCCAAATTTTCGTGGAGCAACATGGCAAGGCCGAGGAAAATGAAGTTGTACATATTCAAGTCCAACTGCAGGAAGGATTTCTCCCGGAACCAAAGAAAAATCGCAGCGAAAGCCATGATACATGTCAATATCCAAATGGTTCGGCTCCAGTTTAACTTATCGGCCAGAGCCATTTCTTTGGGTTTCTCCAGCGTGAATTGAGATTCGGCTGCCAACTTTTTCAAAGCTTCGGGATCAATGGACCGAGTCCGCTCCGGTGTGGGGTGCATGAGATAACAGATAAGCATGGCAACAATAGGGGTTAAGATCAGCGCAACTATGCTGGCTGGAGCATAAATGGTTTTATCGAAACCCATGGGGAGTAATTTTTGCCCCAGCTCTTTCTCCATTGCGGGGATAATGTCAGGCGTCCATCCCCAGCCAGGGCTGTTGACGAGCAAAGGCTCGGTAATCGAAATGGACCAGGCGGTACCAGCCATGGCCCCGATAAATGCGCTGGCCACAAGCAATGGCCAGTGGACTCCTTTCACTCTCCTGGCGGCCCCGAGGCACAAAAAGATTCCAGCGACGATTCCCAGCCCCCAGTTAATCAACGCTAAAACGGCAGCCACGCCGGCGACAAGAGCCACAGCCTGAGGAGGGGTCTTGGCAAGCCCGGTTATGCCATCGACGACCTTAACCCCCACCCGGGTGATCGCTAATGAATAGCCAAAGATCAGGAGCACGACCATTTGCATGGAAAAACCGAGGTAGGCCCAGAATCCCTTATACCAGGATTGTACGATCTTGACCGGGGACGCCTGGACGAAGACCAAGGCCATGATGACAACGATGAAGGTGAGGAGAACCGCAAAAATGAAGGAGTCCGGCATCACCTTTTCCATGGCAAATTGCCACTTTTCCGCCCAATTCCTAATAGCCTTTCTCATTTTCAACCTCCTTTGATTAATGGTAACTATTCAGCCCTGAAGTCGATCCCAATTGTAACAACAGTTTTTCAAAAAGAGACCTCGGAGCGACTTTTTCTGAATAATATTCCAATGTTTTTGTTCCCAAGTGTAACACTTCCAAAATTTCGAGACCACTAATTAAAAGTTAACTTTGTCTATCCCTTTCAGGCCCAGGATTTTTCTCGCTTCATTGGGTGTCGCCGGTTCAATGCCGAGTTCCTTGGCGATCCGAGCGATCTTCGCCACGTGCTCAGCATTGCTCTTTGCCATGACCCCTTTCTCCAGATAAAGGTTGTCCTCCAGACCGACGCGAACGTTGCCGCCAATCAGGAGAGACTGGGTGCAGATTGGAAACTGGGCGCGTCCCGCTACGCAGACGGAAAATTCAAAATCGCCAATGAGTTTCTTTGCATAGTCCACGAGGAAAAGAAGGTTCTCAGGGCTCGGGGTAATGCCGCCAAGAACACCCATGACAAACTGGATGTAAACGGGTTTCTTGATATAGCCCCTCTCGATCAGGAAGGAAATGTTGTTGACCATGCCGGAATCGTAAACCTCAAATTCCGGCTTCGTGTCGTTTTCATTGAATATGCGTGAAAAATCCTTCATGGATTTGAAAGTGTTCGGAAAAATGAAATCCTCCGTCATGGCCAAATAATTGTTTTCCCAGTCGTATTTGAAATTCTTGTACCGGTCGAGGGCATGAAAAAGGGCAAAATTGACCGAGCCGGCATTAAAGGAAGCCAATTCGGGTTTGAAGGCGGCAACAGGGGTGAGACGCTGCTCGGCGGTCATGCCAAGCCCACCCCCGGTGGTGATACAAATCACCATATTGCACCTGCTCTTTATCCGGGCGATGGCTTCTTTGAATAGATTGATATCAGGAATTGGTTGACCTGTTTCGGGATTCCGAACATGAATATGACAGACTGCTGCTCCCGCCTCATACGCCCGAACCGAGTCGTCAGTAATTTCCTGAGGGGTGATAGGCAAATATTTCGACATACTTGGAGTATGAATACTGCCTGTAATGGCCGCCGTGATAATCGCCTTGCCCTTCATTCTATTTTCCTCCTTCATATTTACCGTATAAGACGCATCATGATCTGCAAATTGGGAATAAAAAAATCCCGCTCTCTCTTGAGACACGGGATCTGCAGTCATCCGTCCATGGCACCCTCACGGTTTGGGATTAAGGGTTCAAATGACGATTGCAACATCTATGTAAAGTTTTAATTTATCTACGCCCATAAATTTCCAATGTCAAGACTCTTGAGGGGGAAATATGATGATTACCGTTCGAAAGGGTGGATAACCGTTAAAATTACCGGATGCTTGACTTCAGGAAGGAGCCCACACTTCAACGCTCCCTCGTGCTCCATACAAAAATTTGTTTCCGGCGAAAATAAAAAGCTCAGTGTGCTAATCCTTTATCAAGTAGGATGATGGAACACCTCAGTCTAAACCCCTTCAGCCTATTTCCTAATTCCCCCACAATCTCCCCGCTCTTGTCAAATCTCATTACATAGCACGGCGCCTCATTTGTCATCTGCCCAATCTGAGGGTCTTGTTCCACCAGTCGGCGGTAACAAAAAGCTTGATGACACGGGCTAACAGGCGGCGCGTGATCTCCCTGCGGTCGGTCAGCGTCGGTGCGCACCGCGTTACATAGTCGATTTTATCATTATTCTGTGTCGTTTCAGCCCAAACTCCCTTCAATAATCTGATCGATTTCATTTATAAAAGCCACGGCCTGTTCAAACCATTCGCTTACCTTTTCAGGTTGGATCTTCACGAAATCCCCGTAATCGCTCTTTTGTCTGAAGTCATACATGCGCGAGAATTGACGACCCAGTTCTACCGGGACAATGCCGGCCTTGACGAAGTGTTCATTGAAAAGGGCACGTACTCCCGTATGTTTAGAGGACGACAAATCTTTCGTATGAAGAAGGGCTAGGACTTCATAGAACATTGCATAATAGATACGGTTCAATGCGGAAGAAGGGGTGCCGTCACGCAGGAGCATCCGGGCATCGTCAAGAGTTTCCCTGGCTTTATCCTTTCTGTAGCGAATCAGAGTATCTTTCATACAGCCAGTCCTTCACGATCGATGTTCTGATGAAGGGGCATGATGGCGGCAAGATCGGAATTCCAGAATGCCTTTTCATAGACGATAACGCCGAAAACGACGCTGTATTTCAGTTCCATATCGTAAGCGGTGTCAAAAACCATTTCTTCGACAGAGTGATCGACTTGCCCCGGAAGCAGCACAAGAAGATCAATATCAGAATATTTTCTGTCATCGCCTCTCGCTACAGAACCAAAAAGCTTGAGCTCCACATCATGGCCAAACTTCGTTATTAAACTGCCCTTCAGTTCCTGAATAGCCAATGTAATATTTTTATTCATCTTATTCCCTGAGCCTCTTTCGTATATGCGTTTATCCGCCCCTTTCACAAAGCCGGAGGTCTGTCCTGAGCCAGTCGAAGGAAGTTCATACCCCTTGCATACCGCGGCAGGGTCCGTAAACCTCGCCTTCCCTCACTCCTCCAGCATGTGAAAAGACATTGCTTCATTGTGGGTTGTATATACCAGCATAATCATCGTGCGCCAAGAGAATTCAGGTCGCAAGCTGCATCACGGCCCGCCATGCATCCAGTTTTTTCTCGTATGGCGTTCCTGCATTTGCCGGGCTCGTGGACGGCAGCCGCCGGTATTGCAGCGGTTGGGATTTGAGCGAAGGTTGTACATGCCTCTGAAAGCACTGTTCAGCCTTGACGCCGTTGAAGAAGAGATAAGCAATGCTCGGATGCCGCAAGAAGAAAGACTCAAAATCGTTCGGGATGACCGAGGCCTCCTCGATGTGAGAATCCAGACTGCTATTCCGGATGCATGACTCCAGCACATCCCATAACGCAATGCCGGAAGACTTCAGAATGCGAAGCCTGCCTTCGTAGGGAAGGCCGGGATGGGCGCCGACAAGCTCACCCATGATCGGCCAGAAAAGGTTTCGCGGGTGGGCATAGTACTCGCCTGCGGCAAGAGAGGCCTTCCCCGGCATGCTCCCCAGGATAAGCACGATTGCGGCGGTGTCTTCAATGGGTGCGAAACCGTGAGCGCGCGACATCCTTACGAGACCCGACAACGATGATTCCGGATTGGTTGATCCCTTCGACTGCGGTTTGATGATACGACATCCTCCACAAAGAAACAATTGAAATCGGGGACAGATTTCAAATCTGTCCCCGAAAAAGGGCTGGATTCCTGAAGGATTGTTTTGAATAATCTTTGACATGCAAGAACGCTTTTTCTATACTCCGCGTGCTTCTTGATCCAGTTAGAGGCAGAAAGCGACGCGGCATGAACGACCCCATCGGAGCGGCCAGGGCCATCCTCAAGCGCTATTTCGGTTACGACACCTTCTGGCCCCTCCAGCAGGAGATCATCGGCCATCTCCTGGCAAAAAAGGACGCCCTCGTCGTGATGCCGACGGGGGGTGGAAAATCCCTATGCTATCAAATCCCCGCCCTGCTCTTTCATGGGTTGACCGTTGTCGTTTCGCCGCTGATCTCGCTGATGAAGGATCAGGTGGACCAACTGCGGGAATGCGGCGTTCCCGCGATCTTTTTGAACAGCACCGTCACCGCCGCCCAATATCGGAGCCACGTGGAGCGGCTCAAACAAAACGCCGTCAAGCTGCTTTATGCGGCGCCGGAGACGCTGCTGATGCCCCGCACGCTGGAGCTGCTTTCCCCGTTGCCGGTGGACGGCATCGCCATCGACGAGGCGCACTGCATCTCCGAATGGGGACACGATTTCCGCCCGGAATACCGGCAGCTCGCCGCAGTGCGCTCCGCCTTCCCGAACGCCGCCTGCATCGCCTTGACCGCGACCGCCACGGCGCGGGTCCGGGAGGATATCCACAAAACCTTGCGGATCGAGGCCGGCCATCAGTTCATCGGCAGTTTCAACCGGCCTAACCTCTTTCTGGAAGTGGCCCCGAAGACCTCCCCGCGTGAGCAGACCCTGGACTTCCTGCGCCGGTACCCGGATGAATCCGGCATCATCTACTGCTTTTCCCGCCGACAGACGGAGGAACTCGCCGCAACCCTCCAGCGGAAGGGGTATTCCGTCCTGCCCTACCACGCCGGCCTGTCGGAAAAGGAGCGCACCCGGAACCAGGAGCTCTTTATCCGGGATGATGTGCAGATCATCGTGGCGACGATCGCCTTCGGCATGGGGATCAACAAATCGAACGTCCGCTTCGTCGTCCACCATGATCTGCCGAAGAATCCGGAATCGTATTACCAGGAGATCGGCCGGGCCGGACGGGATGGCCTGCCCGCCCATTGCCTGCTGCTGTTCGGCTATCAGGACGTCCAGAAGGTCAAGTACTTCATCGGGCAGAAGGATGAACACGAACAGCGGGTCGCCAACATCCTTCTCAACACCATCATCGGTTTTGCGGAAACGGACCTCTGCCGCCGCGTTTCCCTGCTGAACTACTTCGGCGAAACCTACAGCGCCCCCAATTGCGGGATGTGCGACAACTGCCGGCAGGCAGACAAGGAGCTCACGGACATCACGATCCCGGCGCAGATGTTTCTCTCCTGCGTCAAGCGGACCGGCGAACGCTTCGGCGCGGGCCACATCGTTGAGGTCCTGCGGGAATCCCGATCGCAGAAGGTGTTGACATTCGGGCATGACAAACTGTCCACCTATGGGATCGGCAAGAACTATTCGGCCGGACAATGGCGCCACCTCTCTCGGCAGTTCATCCAGAAGGGGTTGATCGTCCAGGAACTGGAACACGGCAGCCTGAAGCTCACCGCAAAGGCCTGGGATGTGCTGCGGGGGAAAGAGCCGGTCCGGGGAAGACTGGAAGAAGCGAAGATAAGCCTCAAGACGAGGGTGGAAAGCGATGGGCGGTTCGATGCGGATCTGTTCGCGATCATGAGGAAGAAACGAAAGGAGATCGCCGACGGGGCGAATCTCCCGCCGTTCACGATCTTCCACGACCGGACCCTGAAGGAGATGGCATCCCGTCTCCCGCAGACGCGCGAGGAGCTGTCGCAAGTCTATGGGGTCGGCGCCGCGAAGTTGGAGAAATATGGCGGTATCTTCCTGGAGCTGATCCGGGAACATTGCCGGACCCGGCAGACCTTGTGAGAAGTGAGGACACTTTCTACAGCGTTACTATCGCGATGGTTACCGTGGCCTTGGAAACAAGTTTTTCGGTTTCCGAAGCCGCACAGAAAATCTCCGACTCGACGACCGTGAGCTGTTTTCCCGGCTTGAGCACCTTGGATCTGCATATGAGCCGATCCCCACACCTCCTGAGAAAAGGGGTTCCGCACAATGAAGCCGCCCCTCTTTCATGGTCGGCGAAAGCGCCATGCGTACCAGGCGGCACCGAACCCGCCGATCGCAAACACCATGAAGGCCGGCCCCCATGCCGACGCAGCATGATCGCCGAAACGCAGGTAATCGAGCACCAGCCCAAAAGCCACCGGCGAGACAGCGCCGGCGCTGAAGCCGAGAAGGGAACGTATCGCCAGTACCGACCCGAGACGATTGGGCGCGACGACTTCAGTCATTGCCGCCGAAAGTACCGGAGAATCACCGATGACCACAAATCCGTAGATGAGCATCAACCCCACCAGGATCGGCAACGGCGCGGCGATCAGCCAGCCGAAGATCATGGAGAGAAGAGCGCCCGCTGCGCCCAGTCCGGTCAGAACGGCCCGGCGCCCCAGAAGATCCGATAAATGGCCCATCGTCGGGGAGGCGACGGCACCGACGATATGCATCGCAGCCACGCAATAGGCGGCAAGTTCCGCGGACTGGATTGAAGCGCCGCCGGAAAGAACAAGGCTCGCCGCAAGAAAGGCGGGGGCCCAGGCCCACATGCCGAGCAACTCCCAGCAATGCCACGCGTAACCCGCCATCAGGGATCGGACGTTTCGTTCGTTCTTTAGAACCGCCGTCAGCGATATCCCGGTGCTGAGGTCATGAACCACATTCGGCGTCCCTCGGAGCGTGATCCACAAGATCAGCGCCCCCGCAGAGGGCAGAATGCCGGTGCCGATGAAGGCAAGCCGATATCCGCCCAGCGCAATCAGCACCCCTGAGACGGCAAGAGAACTTGCAAAGCCGAGCGAGGTGCTCGCGATGAACCAGCCTACCGCGCCGCCGCGGCGGACAACCGGAAACCTCTCGGCCATCAATACGATGCCGGGGGTATAGACGCCGCCCTGCGTAAGGCCGATCACAGAATAGAACAACAATGTCGTCAGATAGTCGCGCGCAAAAAAACCAAACGCGAGGGAGGCCGCGGCGCTTAGAACCGCCGACAGCACGAATATCCGCCGGGCGCCGAAATGGTCCGCGAGCCACGATGCAATAGCCAGCGACGCGGCGTAACTGATCGAGAATCCCGACGCGATCGAACCTGCCTGTGTTGCCGATATTCCCCATTCGCCCCTGAGGATCGGCAGGCACGCGGCATAAACCATAAAGTTCATATACATGAAGATTCGACCGATGCAGATGGCCATCAACCAACCGTCACGCCATAGTGGTTTCTTCATCCCCGAGACTTATTCCTTTTGGTTGGTTCAAAGCCGTGGGCGACAAGACGCGACGGCTTTGTGATAGCGCTATACTCAAATGTGCGCCTTTTGTCATCAAATTTTTAATTTGAATTCATTCCGCAATGCGCACGGCCCGCTTTGACCTTTGCTGTTTAGGGGATCCTCAGCGGGGGAGGGTCTTGCCGGCGGGCGATTACTATGGCATGGCGAAGAAGGGCGCATGGTTCGAGGTGAAGAAGGGCGGGTCGCGCCGGAGGATCGCCGCGACAGCGGGGTCTCTTTTAAACTCCCTCTCCAGGAAACGCCTGACCTCCCCCCGGTTCCAACCCCGCGGATGCGAAAACGGCCGGTAGAGCGACAGGTCTCCCTCGTAGAACTCCCCGGTATCGAGGCGCCCCCCGTCCGGTCCCCAGGCCGGGAGATTGAAGATCGCGAGGTTCAAAAATCCGACCTCCTCCGCATGCTCCGCGATGAAGGCGAGCGTCCGACGGGCCGCCGCGGCCGTCTCCGCGGGCGTTCCGAAGAGAAGGTAGATGTAGGTTGCGATCCTCGCCGCTTTCAGGTTTTTCAGAGCCGCCGCGGCCGTCGGCAGGTCGATCCCCTTGTTGAGAGCCGCCAGAACCGCCGGATCGCCCGACTCCAGCCCCAACTTCAGCATGACGCAACCGGAATCCCTTAACCTCAGACAAAAACCGGGATCGGCCAGACGGGGTGTGATCCGGGCGAAACCGTACCAGGGCACCCCGGGCGGGTCCGCGGCCAGCGCGGCCAGCAGCGCGGGGCTGAGCGCATTGTCGAGGAGGTGGATCAGCGCCGGTCTCGTTTCCGCAACCAGGGCGCTGAGGTCCGCCGTGACCTGCGCGGTCGGAAGCGGCCGATAAGGATTCCCTTCGGCCCGCTCCGGGCAGAAGGAGCAGCGCCGCCACCAGCAGCCACTGGCGGCGCTGTAGGGAAGGATCGCCCCCGGCGAGAGATAATCGGTCAGCGGAAAGCCGCTGAGGTCCGGCCGGTCCGGGCCGCCGTCGTGTTCCGTTCCGAGGAGTGCAAGGAGCGGGACCTCTCCCGGTCCGGCGATCAGCTCGTCCACGAAACCCGCAAAGGGGTTCTTCCAGTCCGGCCGCCGCATCCAGGAGGTGACGAGCCCGCCGCCGAGGACGACCCGGAGCTGCGGCCATTTCCGCCGGAGGAAACCGATCATGGCAAAGGTCGTCAGGGCCTGGCTCAGGTAATTCAGCGAAAAGCCGACGTGCGAAACAGCGGTTTCGGCGAGGATCTCCGGAAGGCGTTCTCGAAACCAAGGATAAAAGGGATTCGTCTCCGGCCCGGCGGCGGCATCGAGGAGATCGGCGCTCCGGACGGGGGAGAGTCTCTCATCCTCATAATCGGCAAGGGTCGCGCGGACGCCGGAAGGCCGGGCCGTCGTCGCAAGGAGGCGATTCAGGTCCGTTACCGCCCGCCGGTAACGGTCGGGCTGCAGGTAGAGATCGCGGGAGCGCAGCGCGGCAAGGTTCTCGGCCAGATGCTTCGCCGCTCGCCGCGTCCAGGTTTCGATTCCCTTCCCGCGGGCGTCGCCGTCGGGGAACCCTTCGACCATCCCCGGATGAGGCATGGCCTCCTCTCCTACCTCCGAGATTCCAATAGCTACTCGGCTTTGCAAGCGTTTTTCCGCCGGACGGACCGCTGCCGGATGGGCGCCGATCCGCCTTCCCTCCTCCATCAGCCACAGTTGCCCCTCCATATTGGCGTCCCAGACCCGGCAGGCAACGCCGTGACGCCGGAGCGCCCCCGCCAGCCGCGCCGGCCCTCCCGGCGCCTCGCAGGCCTTCGCCGCGGGCGGGTGAACCAGAAGGATGGCATTTTCTTCCCGGATTGTCGGATTCATTCCGCTTCCAAAATCTCTTTCACCCGGCCGACGATGCCGCCCTCCAGGCGCACCTTGATGCCGTGGGGGTGGTGGGGCGATTTCGTGAGCAGATCCCGGACGACCCCTTCCGTGAGGGCGCCGCTTCTCTGATCCTCTTTCCGGACCACTCTCACCCGCATGCCGGGCGCGATGTCGGATCGATTGTTTCCTTTCATGGGTCCGTCCTCTTCCAATCGGCAGGCGGCATGGTCACTCTCCTTTAAAAACCTCTGCCGATCTTCTGAATTTAAGGAAGAATCTGATATCATAACGATGCGATAACCGCAATAGAAACGACGAAAAATAATCCTTGATCCCGTAGTGGGATCAGTCTATAATGCCGCACATGCGAATCATATCCCGAAAGACCTTGAAAGATTTTTGGGATCGGCATCCTGATGCGCAGCAATCTTTACAGGCCTGGTATGACGACGCCAGACATGCGGAATGGAAGTCCCCCGCGGAGATCAAGAGCACTTATCGCAATGCCAGCTTTATCGCGAACAACCGCGTAGTTTTCAATATCAAGGGGAATCGGTACAGGCTGATCACAGCCATCCAATATCAACACGGCATCGTGTACATCCGTTTCGTCGGCAGCCATAAAGAATATGAAACAATCGATGCCGCAGCGATTTGATCGGAGGAAGGAACCATGGAGATTAAACCCATCAAAACGGAGACGGATTATCAGGCGGCCATGAAAGAGATCGAACGCCTCTTCGCGGCGGTTCCCGACACGCCGGAGGGAGACCGGCTGGAGGTGCTGACCACGCTGGTCGAGGCATACGAGGAACAACACTACCGCATCCCGTTGCCCGATCCGATCGAGGCGATCCTGTATCACATGGAAAGCCGGGGCCTTACCCGCTGCGATCTCGAACCGTTCATTGGCAGCCGCGCCCGCGTGTCCGAAGTACTGAACCGCAAGCGGCCCCTGACGATGGCTATGATCCGCAATCTATCAAAAGGGCTGCGCATTTCAGCGGAAGTGCTTATCCAACCCTACCGGGTGATGAAGACCGCCGCATAGGACGGAAGCACTATCGTCCATAATCCCTCACCCCTGTTCCTTTCAAAACCTCCAGCAGCCGACTGACTTGCGGGGTAACTTGCGGGGTATTCATATCAGCCAATTCCCCCACCTCTGAATCGGCCACCTCCAATGCCGGTCACCGGCCGCCGAGTTCCTCCTCCAACTGCCCGACGACATCTCCGACGAAATCGTGAAATCCCCAGCCGATGCCGTCGGCCATCTGCTCCACTCTCGCCAACCGGTCGCGGAACTTTGGATATATCCCCCGCGCCTCGCCACGCAACAGGACGGCCAGTTCGTCCAGTGCCGACTCCACGCTGTCGTAGAACCGCTCGTCCATGTCCCCATACTCGTGGGTGAATCTCGTGCCGTTCTCCACATAGGTCATCAGCAGTTCCGCCGTGCCGGGGAGATTGCCCGTGGCCTTGCGGTAGTCGCGGATGGCCTTGCGCACCTCTCCCAACTTCAGCTTACCATCGCCTCGTGCGGGAAAGAACTGCTCCACGATCTTGCCCCGATACTTCTCCAGGGCCTCGCCGCCGCACTCTCCGGCCTGACAGCGGGCATGAATAAAGTCGCGGTTCTCATCGGCTGCTTCATAAAGGTCTTTCAATAGTGCGAGCAGCGCGGGCTTCTCCCAGGCGGCGAGTTGTTGGCGGACCGCGCTCCAGCCGCCAGGTTTCTTGGTTGCGTTTTTCATGGTTTGAATGGCCCCGGTTGGACGCGCTTCAAGGGGGGCAATGATTCGGGCGAAACGATCAGGGTGATGCTACGCGCCTGTCCAGGCACGCGCCGAATCAATCCCCGCCGTTCCAGCGTGAGCACCATCGAATGCACGCTCGGCGGCGTGATCTGAAAAAACCGCTGCATGTCGGCTTCAGCCGGAGCGTAACCGTTCACAATGCTGTATTGATGGATGTATGCCAGGAACTGGCCTTGCCGTTCGGTGCAAGTTGGGTTCATAAAGTTTTGTTGCTGATCGACATTGACTCCACTCATGACTCAATGCTCCATTACAAACAGCCAACAGTCGCTGGACTTGCCCGGTGACAGCATCAGCCAATTTCCCCACCTCTAAATCGGCCACCTCCAATGCCGCCGGATGCACCGGCAGGCGTCCAGTGGAATGACGGGTTATGCCGAGGGGTTAAACATGAGCAGGCTCGAAACGATGAATGCGCGACAACACATCAGAGAGGGCGTCTTTGGCTTGCGCCGTATCGTAATCGGTCTGCAAGCCGACCCAGAAACCGTCGCTTGTGCCGAAGAAGCGAGACAGGCGTAAGCCGGTATCGGCGG
>JAURXV010000051.1 GCA_030654195.1 Syntrophales bacterium
AGTAGTCCCGAGCAGCATTAAAACAACGATCAACAAAAGACCAACTACGAGAACCATGCCCTTTTCATCTCTAAGAGCCACTCTTGAATATTGCTTTGCATACATCATAATTTCCTCCTGTCTCAATAGGCAAGATTCCTCGGAGCTGCGATAGACGTCAATGTATATGTCCTGTAACCGCCATTGGCGGGATAGGCAGGATCGGGCTTGGCAGTTCTTCCCGTTATCGTGATTCTGATCCGGCGAACATTCGCAGAAACTGTGGTAACATTGCCGGCGCCGTCAAGGTATTGGAAGGTAAAAGACTGAACATTTTCAACAAACGGTTGAAAAGACCCATCGCCCGTTTTTCTCTTGATCTGATAAGGATAGTCAGAATTCTCATCATAATATTTATATATATATACTATATTTTCGTTTTCGTCTCCAGTGTCCCCATCACCATTTAGATCTGCTATATCTTCCCTTATCTGAAGTTGTGAGGCATTTACCGTCACGCCGGAAAAATCATTGGAGGGATTGGCATCAGAATTCACACCTGCCGGATCATACCCCGCCATCATAATCTCCCGGGCCATCATGTCCATGCCGGCTCTCACGCTCTGCTGCATTTCCACAAAATTTTCCTGATTGGCGAAGGTCTTATCTTGAATGGTAAAGACGCTATACATGGCGCCAAGAACCACCATGCCGACCGCCATCGCAATCAGCATTTCCACCAGCGAGAAACCTCGGGCCCCGGCATACAAACCGCCCGCCTTGGAGAGGATATTATTTACGGAACTTTTTCTCATAAAATAATCGCTATTGGGCCACAATCGTCGTCAAGGTGACACCTTGCGGCGCATTTTGCCAGTTCCCCCGGACCGTCACTACAATCGTTTTCATGCCGGCGGCAGGGGAGCCATCAGCGGTTACGGTCCAGGTTCTCGTATAGATGGAATCGGCCGTGTCATTACCTGCCACACTATTATAGCCGGTATATTTCAATTGCTCCATTTTATCCTTGGCCAGCGTCGTGGCGGTCGTCATCGTCTTGCTCAGGGAATTGGACTTGATGATCATCCCCGTTGTCGATATGACGCCCAAGAGCGCCGTCACGAGCAGGAAAATGACGATCAGGACTTCAAGCAGCGTAAAACCGCGATTGCCGGTCGGTTTATTAATGGACTTCATCGCTTTATCCCTGCTGTTGCTCCGATTCCATATGGCTCTCGATGCGGCTGTTCTCGGATCGGCATCTCATGCTACGGGGTGTTGTCAATCTTCACACGACCGGTCCATGCCGCCTTGACATATTTCGAAACGCCTGTCTTTGCGCTGCTTAGCGTTACAGTCGTCCCGTTGGTGGACGTCCCCCTCGGGGTAAAAATGGGGTTCACACTGGCGCTTAAGGTTACGTCATAATAGTCAGGATGGATGTCCTTTACAAGATCATCACCTTCGTTATCGGCGACGGTTCCGTTCTTATCCGCATCATTCCAGATCTCATAGGCATGATTGCTTACAAAGGAAACCTTTACCTCCTGATTAATACTCACCGCCTTCTGCCGGGCCGCCATCAGATCGGACATCACCATCCGGGCCGCACCGTTGAGCCTTCTCTCCGCCATGTAATTCATGAGGTTCGGTGTAGCGATCGCCGACATGATGCCCATGACCGCCACGACGATCATCATCTCCAAGAGGGTAAACCCGTATTTCTTGAATATTTTCATAAAGAAACCAGCCCTTGTCTGCATCATAAGGGATATCCCGGCGCAATGTCAACAGAAAATCGGATGCCGGAGTGAACTGAATCACACTTTCTTTATGATTTTCATTACATTCGCAGTAACAGGGGGAGAGAATGCGCTGTTTTTCAAATACGCAGGGAGAGGAAAAGCGCTATCATGTCGCCCCCGAAGAAGATGTAGACGACGGCCGCGATACAGAGAAAAGGGCCGAACGGGACCGCATACTTCATGTCCTTGCCCTTGAACAGGATGAACGCAAGCCCGACGAAGGCGCCGAGAAGCGAACTGACGAGGAGGACGAAGAGCAGCGATTTCCAGCCGAGAAACGCCCCCAGCATGGCGAGCAGGTTGACATCCCCGCCTCCCATTCCCTCCCGCCCCGTCAACGCCTCATAGTAAACGGCCACGAAATAGAGGATACCGGCGCCTATCATGACGCCGAGAAAGGCGTCGATGGCGGTAAGCCCCGTGAACAGGACGGCCAGAACCGCGAAAACCGGAATCCCGCTCAGCGTAAGCAGGTGGGGAATGATCTGGTGATCGAAATCGATGAAGCTGATGATGATGAGTGTGCAGGTGAAAACGAAGACGGCGGGAAAGGCGGGCGTCAGACCGAAACGCCGGAAGAGGAGCCAGGCGAAGAGCGCCGTCAGCAGCTCGATCAGCGGATAGCGGAAGGAGATTCTCCCCCGGCAGTCCCGGCATTTTCCCCCGAGCAGCAGAAAACTGATGACCGGGATGTTATCGTAGAAGCGGATCGGATGGTCGCATTGCGGGCAGCGGGAGGGGGGCGTGACGATCGAGAGGCCCTCCGGGATGCGGCCGATGCAGACGTTGAGGAAACTCCCCACGGCGGCGCCCGCCAGGGTAAAGATGACCGCCAGCCACACCGTCGAAAACATGCCGATTCACCTTTAAAAATAGTGCTGAGTTATTAGGACTGAGGACTGAGTGCTCAGCACTCAGCACTCAGCCCTCAGCCGTCCTTTCGCCCCCAGTCGTAGGGGATATCATTTTCGTGGGGATGAACCCGGAATTCATCCGGTTCCCGGTAGAAGTAAGGCTCCGTCGGGGTGTTGACGATAATCGCCTCTTCCGTGGAAATGCATTTGAAGCCGTGATAGACGAATGGGGGGATATGGACGAGGATCGGGTTGTGGACCCCTGCGCAGAACTCATTGACCTCGCCGCGGGTCGGGGAGTCCTCCCGGCCGTCGTACAGCACGATCTTCATCATCCCCTGTACGACCGCCATGTTGTCGGACTGCCGTTTGTGGTAGTGCCACCCCTTGACCACCCCCGGATAGGCGGTCGTCATGTAGACCTGTCCGAAACCCTGGAACATCTCGTCGTCGGCGCGCAGGATCTCCATCAACCGACCCCGTTCGTCCGAAATAACCTTCAGTTTCTTGACCATCACCCCGTCGATCATCGTTTTCCCCCTCTAAAAATAGTGCTGAGGACTGAGGACTGAGTGCTCAGCACTTAACACTCAGTCCTCAGCACTTAGTTTGTTCGCCCCGGTTTTGGCCACCATACCGCCGGCGTACAGGAGGGAATCGAAGGTCCCCGCGTCGGTCCACCACCCCTCCAGGAGGTCCCAGGCGATCTTTCCCTCCCGGATGTAGAAATTGTTGACGTCGGTGATCTCCAGCTCCCCGCGTTCCGAGGGCTTCAGCGTCTTGATGAAATCGAAGACCCGGTGGTCGTACATGTAGATCCCGATCACCGCATAGCTGGAGGCGGGTGTGAGCGGCTTCTCATCGATCCGGACGATCTTCTCCTCCTCGAAGACCGGCACGCCGAAACGCTGGGGGTCGGAAACCTCCTTCAGCAGGATGCGGGCGCCCTCTTTCTGCGCCCGGAACGACGCCACGGCGCCGCGGATGTTTCCCTCGATGATGTTGTCGCCGAGGATGACGACGATCTTGTCGTTGTCGGCGAAGTATTCCGCGAGGCTGAGAGCGGCGGCGATCCCCCCCTCTCCCTCCTGGTAGGTGTAGTTGATGTGCCGGAGGCCGAACTCCTTCCCGTTTCCCAGCAAGCGGAGGAAGTCACCGGCGCTGTTCCCGCCGGTGACGATGAGGATCTCGTCGATCCCGGCGTCCACCAGCGTCCGGATGGGGTAGTAGATCATCGGCTTGTTGTAAATCGGCAAGAGATGCTTGTTGGTCACCTTGGTCAGCGGATACATCCGAGACCCCAAACCTCCCGCCAGAACGACACCCTTCATGCGTTTCTCCTTTCGATTCTCCTATAGGGGACAGATTTCAAATCTGTCCCCTTAGGAGTCAGGCGCACCCATAGCACATTTTCAAAGGGGAGCACAACGAAAAACCGTTTACATCCCCCATGGTCATGTTATAAATGGATCGACTGCAAACCGGGAGAGGGAAATCATGGCAGAGGGGAAAATCCGTTCGACCGATGAGAAGTTCATGCGCCGGGCCCTCACGCTGGCCCGGAAAGGGGAAGGAAGCGTCAGCCCGAATCCGCTGGTCGGCGCCGTCATCGTCCGGGAGGGCCGGATCATCGGCGAAGGCTGGCACCGCTGCTGCGGTGAAAACCACGCGGAGATCAACGCCATCCGGGATGCGACGGAAACCGTCGCGGGGGCGACCTTCTACATCACGCTGGAACCGTGCAGCCATCACGGCCGGACTCCCCCGTGCGCGGAGGCCCTGATCGCGTGCCGCCCCGGCCGCGTGGTCGTCGGCGCTGTCGATCCCAACCCCCTCGTCTCCGGGAGGGGCATCGAGGCCCTCCGGCAGAGCGGCATCGAAACAGAGGTCGGCCTCCTCGAGGAGGCCTGCCGGGAGAGCAACCGAATCTTTTTCAAATACATCCGTACCGGCCTTCCCTATGTCACCCTCAAGTTCGCCCAGACCCTCGACGGCAGGATTGCCACCGCCTCGGGCCACTCGCGCTGGATCAGCTCGCCCCCGTCGCTTCGCTTCGCCCACCGTTTGCGGGCGGTCCACGACGCGATCCTCGTCGGCGCCGACACGGTTCGGATGGACAATCCGGAGCTGACCTGCCGCCTCGTCCGGGGCCGGAACCCGCTGCGGATCGTCGTGGATTCCGGTCTCAGGCTCTCGCCGGATGCCACCATTTTTTCAGACGGAAAACGGACGGTCGCGGTTGCGACGCGCCACGCCGCTGTGGAGAATCGGCGTCTTCTGGAGAAGAAGGGAGTCGAGGTCCTGGAGATCGGGGAGGATCCGGCGGGACGCGTCGATCTCCACAAACTCCTGACCGTTCTGGGAAAGCGGAAGATCTCTTCCGTTCTGGTCGAAGGCGGCGCCGCCGTGGCCACCGCATTTCTGAAGGGAAACCTCGTCGACCGCCTGTTGATCGTCCTCGCACCGAAGATCGTCGGCGGAGGAGTCAACGCCGTCGGCGACCTGGGCATCCTGCGGATGGAGGACGCCCTCGGTTTTTCCTTTCAACGGTTCACCCGCTGCGGGGCAGATCTCATCCTCGACGCCCGGATCGGCCGCCCAACGATGACGCCGCCGTAAAAAAGGTGCATTTCCCCCTCCCCCGGCGGGAGGGGATTAAGGGGAGGGGGAAATAACTCGCTGAAATACAACCACTTGCCACCCCCACCCTAACCCTCCCCCATCAAGGGGGAGGGGAGATTATTGCCCCATCAAGGGGGAGGAGATTTTGGACTTTTTTTCGAGTTGGTCAGCGATAGAAGCAGGCGCTCCGCCGCCCGGATCCCGTCGAGGGCGGAGCTGATGATCCCGCCGGCGTAACCGGCCCCCTCCCCGCAGGGATAGAGCCCCGTCAGGTTCACGCTCTGCCCGTCCTCGCCCCGGGCAATCCGGACCGGCGAAGAGGTCCGGGTCTCCACGCCGATGAGGATCGCCTCTCCGGTGATGAATCCCGGCATCTTCCGTTCGAATTCGGCGAACCCCCGTTTCAGCCCCTCCACGACAAAGGGAGGGAGAACATCCCGCAGGTACGCCTCCCTGACGCCCGGCAGAAAACTGCACCTCCCGATCGGCGAATGATTTTTCCCCGACAGGAAATCGGTCAGCCGCTCAGCCGGCGCGCAGTAATCCGAGCCTCCCGCCAGAAAGGCCCTCTCCTCCCAATGCCGGCGGAAGGCCAGCCCCGCAAGCGGTCCTTCTCCCCCGAGGTCCTCGCTTTGGACATTGACGACCACCGCACTGTTCGCGCAGGGGTTCTCCCGCCGGAGACGGCTCATTCCATTCGTGATCACGCCGCCGGCCTCCGCACTGCACCCGATCACTTGGCCGCCGGGACACATGCAGAAGGAATAGCAGGAGCGGTTCAGCGCCCCGACCTTCGCCGTGAGGAAATAATCCGCGGGGGGCAGGTCCGGATGGCCCGCCCATCGTCCGTACTGGATCCGGTTGATCAGTTCCTGGGGATGTTCGACACGGAGCCCGATCGCAAACGGTTTGGGCGCCAGCGCAACCCCCCTCTCCGCCAGTTTCCGGTAGGTATCCGCGGCGGACTGACCGGTTGCGAGAATGAGATGGCCCGTCCGGATCTCTTCGGAATCGTTTACGACAATACCGACAAGGCCTCCCCGATGAATCCGAAAGTCGGTCACGCGCGCGCCGAAACGGACCTCGCCGCCCAGACCGATCAGCCGCTTCCGGAGATTGACCACAACCTCCCGCAGGCGGTCCGTTCCGATGTGAGGACGGGCGTCCACGAGGATGTCGGCCGGCGCCCCCATCTCCACACGAACCCGCTTGACCCGGGAGGTGCAGGGGTTTTTGACGCGGCTGGTCAGCTTGCCGTCGGAAAAGGTTCCCGCCCCGCCCTCGCCGAAGTGGACATGGCTTTCCGGATTCAGGATCCCCCGCTCCCAGAAGGCGCGGACATCGGCAAGCCTCTCCTGTACGGCCCTGCCCCGCTCCAGCAGAAGGACGGGAACCCCCTTTTCGGCAAGGGTCAGGGCGGCAAAAAGCCCCGCCGGCCCGCAGCCGGCCACAACCGGCCTTCGCTCGAAAACAGCAGAGCCGCCCTGGAGCCTGGGGACAGATTTCAAATCTGTCCCCTTCCCTTTGGGGTATTGAGCCCCTTCGGTCACGCTGATCCCCGCCGTCTCCCGTTCCGGAGCCGGTCGCCAATCCACACCGTCCGCCAGGCGGACAACGAGCAGATAGACAAAGCGGGGCGGACGGGTGCGCCGCGCATCGATCGACCGCCGGATCACCCGGATATCGGCGATCGCCCCGTCGGGAAGGCCGAGAAGGGAGGCGACCCGGACGGGCAGAAGATCCTCCCGCTCGCCGAGGGCCAGTGTCAAACCGTTGATCTTCAAGACCATTGCGTTTTCACCGTTGAAAAAGGGAAAATATTGTTATAGAGACCCATCGAATACGCGGAACAGGCGGATCGCGTTTATCCGCCTCCCGCCGAAAGGAAAATCGATGTCCTGGTATGCCGTCCATACGCGAAGCCGTCACGAAGACCGGGCCTGCCTCGGTCTTCTGAAAAAGTCCTTTCACGCCTTTCTACCCAAAATGGAGGTGTGGAGCAAGCGGAAAGACCGGCGGAAGAAAATCATGATCCCGCTGTTTCCGGGGTATCTTTTCGTTGAGCTCCCCACGCTGGACAATGAACTCAAGGTTGATGTCCTCAAGACGTTCGGCGTCGTGCGCATCCTCGGAAAACCCCGAGGTTCGGAACCCATTGCGGTGCCCGACGACAAGATCGACGCCATCCGGCGGATCGTCGATTCGAAAGTGGAGGTGCAGCAGCTCCAGTATCCGAAAGTCGGAGAACCGGCCCGGATCATCGACGGCCCCTTCAAGGGGGTCGAAGGCCTGGTCCTGAAAACAGACTATGCAAAAGAACTCTTCGTGATCTCCATCGAACTTCTCCAGCGCTCCGTCGCAATCAAGGTGGAAGGATTTCAGATCACTAAACTCTGATCCGGATACTCCCCGTTCCGGATGACATCAGGCGCCTTTTTGATTTTCCCTTGACTTTCCCCCGCGGATGCGCCAGAAATCCCGGTCATACGCGGCAAGCGCCTCTTATTTTTTGAATGGCGTCGGGGAAAGCAGGAATCAAACGGAAATTTCCCAATCGGAGAGATCGGCCGCAGCTTTTTTTAGGAGACAGGAGCGTTGAAAGGACATATCACCATCGACCGGGAGCTGTGCAAGGAGTGCCATCTCTGCATTCACGCATGCAAGAAGGGGCTGATCGCCCCCTCAAACGAATACAATTCCCGGGGCTACCGCCCGGTCTGTTTCAAGGAAGAGGGGGACGAATGCACAGGTTGCACCCTGTGCGCAATCACCTGTCCGGATATCGCTATCGAGGTTTACCGTGAATAAAGTGCTGATGCAGGGAAACAAGATCATCGGAGAGGCCGCCATTCGGGCGGGATGCCGCTTTTACGCGGGCTATCCCATCACCCCGCAGAACGAAATTCCGGAATACATGGCCGAGCGCCTGCGCGAGGTCGAAGGGGGCGTTTTCATCCAGTCGGAAAGCGAGGTTGCGGCCATCCACATGGTTATCGGGGCCAGCGCCGCCGGCGCCCGCTCGATGACCTCCTCGTCAAGCCCGGGAATCTCGCTCAAACAGGAGGGGATCTCCTCACTGGCGGCTTGCGAACTTCCCGCCGTGATCGTCAACATGATGCGGGGCGGTCCGGGGTTGGGCAACATCAGCCCGTCCCAGGGGGACTACTTCCAGGCCACCAGGGGCGGCGGTCACGGAGATTATCGCATCATCGTTCTCGGCCCCGATTCGGCTCAGGAGTTGGCCGACCTGACGATGGACGCGTTCGACCTTGCCGACCGGTACCGGACGCCGGTCATGATCCTCGCCGACGGCATGATGGGACAGATGATGGAGCCTGTGATCTTCAAGACGCCGAAACCGAGGGCCTATCCGGAAAGTTTCATCATGAAGGGAGCTGGCGCCGGCAAGAGCAAGATCATTCGGGGGTTGATCCTCGACCCGCTGGACATGGAGGAGCACAACTGGACGCTCGACCGGAAGTACCAGGTGATCGCCCGGAAGGAAACCCGCCATGAGCTCTTCAAAGCGGATGACGCGGAATTGATCCTCGTTGCCTACGGGACGGGCGCCCGGATCGCCAAAGGCGCTATCAAACGCCTGCGCGAACAGGGGCTGCGGGCCGGGCTTTTCCGCCCCATCACACTTTGGCCCTTCCCGACGAACGAGCTTCGGGATCTCGCGAAAAAGATTGAAAACTTTCTCGTTTTTGAGATGAGCACCGGTCAGATGGTGGAGGATGTTCGTCTCGCCATTCAGGGGCGCGCCCGGATCGGCTTCCACGGCCGTCCCGGCGGCGTGGTGCCGACCCCCGTTGAACTGACCAACGTCGTCATGCGCAAGTATGACCGTAAGGAAGGGATCATCGACCACTATTAGTCACCCGCCGTTCCCATGATGGCGATAACGACTTGAAACAACCAGGGATTTTATGATGAAAAAAGTTTTCGGCAGACCCCAAAGCATGAAGAAAAACATCTTTCACTATTGTGCGGGATGCGGTCACAGCATCGCCCACCGGCTGATCGCCGAGGTGATCGACGAGCTGGACATCCGCGGCATCACGATCGGCGTCCCGCCGGCGGGATGCGCCGTTCTCGCCTACAACTATTTTGATATCGACATGATCGAAGCGCAGCACGGACGGGGACCGGCCACCGCGACCGGGATCAAGCGGATTCTGCCGGACCGCGTCGTCTTTTCCTACCAGGGGGACGGCGATCTGGCCGCCATCGGCATCGCGGAGAGCTTCCACGCGGCCAACCGCGGGGAGAACATCACCGTCGTCTTCATGAACAATGCCGTGTACGGCATGACCGGCGGCCAGATGGCCCCGACATCCATTATGGGCCAGAAGACGACGACCTCGCCGGCGGGAAGAAACAATGTTCTGGACGGTTACCCGATCCAGGTCTCCGAGATCTTCTCGCTGCTTCCCGGAACGGCCTACATCGAACGATGTACGGTCAACTCGCCGGCAAGCATCCTCAAGACCCGGAAGGCGATCCGCAAGGCCTTCCAGTATCAGATCGACGGCCTCGGCTTTTCCCTCATCGAGATCCTCTCCCCCTGCCCGACGAACTGGAAGATGACGCCGATCGAATCCTGCCGCTGGATCGACGAGGTGATGAGCAAATCGTTTCCCCTCGGCGTCATCAAGGATCTCCCGGCCGCAGCGAAGGGAGAACAGAAGAAGGGGGGACCGCGCCATGATGGTTAAAACCATATTCTCCGGTTTCGGCGGTCAAGGGGTGCTGATGATGGGCTATTCCCTGGCCCACGGTGCGATGAGCGCCGGTTATCACGTGACCTTTCTGCCGGCCTACGGTGCGGAGGTCCGGGGCGGAACGGCCAACTGCACGGTCGCCGTGTCGGACGACGAGATCGCCTCGCCGATCGCCTCGGAACCGAACAACATCGTCGTTCTGAACACCCCTTCCCTCTACGCCTTTCAGAACCGCGTGGCGCCCGGCGGCGCCCTTTTCCTGAACTCCTCGATCATCGCCGTCGAATCGTCGCGTCACGACGTCCGGATCTTCAAGATCCCCTCCTCGGAAATGGCCGAAAAGTTGGGGAACCCGCGAACGGCCAACACGGTGATGATGGGTGCTTTCCTGAAAATCACCGGCCTCGTACCGCCCGACATCTACCTGAGCAGCATGGCGACGGTGATGGGGAGCAAGAAGAAATCGGTCATCGAGATCAACCGCAAGGCCTTTGCGGCCGGGCATGAATTTCTGAAGATAGCGGAGTAAAGAAAGTTGCCTCGTGAGACCTATCCCCGGCCACAGGCCGGGGCATTACGGCCTCACGAAAACCCGGCAACTTTCACAAACATGAATAAGAACCGCCATTCATCCCCGTTCACAGAACGGGGTATTCTGGCTTCTTTCATAAAAGCGATCCTATTGGAGGCGTCGATCGAAATGGCAGTCAAGCAAATCTCCGTCCTGCTGGGCAACGTCCCGGGAACCCTTTCCCGGCTGACGAACATCCTCGACAAGGAAGACATCACGGCGAAGGCCCTGCTCGCCGCCAGCGCCGCGGAAAGCAGCACGGTCCGGATGGTCGTCAACGACCCGGAGCGGGCGGCGGCCATCCTGGAGAGCTTCGGTTTCAATTATGAGGTCACCCCGGTCCTCGCCGCCGAGGTGCCGCTCCATCCCGGCGGAATGAACGCAATCCTGAAACCCCTCACCAAGGCGGAGATCAACATCCACTACCTCTATACCACGATCAACCGGATCGGCGAGGAGACCATCGTCATCCTCGGCGTGGACAAGATCGACGAGGCGCGGGAGGTGCTCCGGCGGAACTGGATCCATATGATCGAGGATGAGATCTATTCCCTCTGAGTCGTACTGCCCTCCGTGACGCCCATCAACCCTTGAAACCATGACCATCTCTCAGGAAAAAGATACGGCGCTCCGGGAACGGATGGGGCGCCTCGGCGTGCGGGAGGAGGATTTCCGCGAAACCTTCATCCGTTCCTCGGGTCCCGGGGGGCAGAAGGTCAACAAGACCTCCTCGTGCGTTTATCTCGTCCACCTGCCGACGGGCCTCTCCGTAAAATGCCAGCAGGAACGTTCCCAGACCCTGAATCGTTTTTTAGCCCGCCGCCTTCTCCTCGACCGGATCGAGCGGCTCCGGACGGGGCTCGTCAGCGCCGAGCGGATGCGAACCGAAAAGATCCGACGTCAAAAGCGCCGGCGTTCCCGCCGCGCCCAGGAGAAGACCCTGGAGGCAAAGCATCTCCAGGCGGAAAAGAAGGCCCTCCGGACAAAGATCGACCCGGAAAACGGATGAAAAAAGGTTCATCCGGTTGATGCGTATAACTTCCTGTAACAAATCGTCACGCAATTCCAAAGGATAGACATCCTTTCTAATGGTACTCAATGTTGACTAAGAGGGAGGATAGGATTATACTACCCCGGAATCATCTCTTACTTTTAGACCTGATTTGTCCAAAACCATTTAATGGCGTACAAGGACTCGTAGGTCGACCAAAACATCGTTAAGGAAGCAGTAATATGGGATTATATAAAGAAGAGGAAGAAAGAAGAAGAAAAGAAAGAAGAGGAGAAGAAAGAAGAGGAAGAAAAAAGAGGAGAAGAAGGACTCTCTTCTGGATGCTCATAATAACGCTCATTATTCTCGTATTCGGTACACTTATCGGCATCATGGACGTTTATATTGCAAAACTTGCCGAGGTCAACGTTGACAGCTATCGGCCAACGGATACGGAGAGAAGGATAGATGAATTATACAAGGCAAGGCGTGAACTACAAGAGGGAAAACCTGTGCATAAAAAGTAAGTACCTTTTTCATCTCCAGCCCTTGTCATTGGTAACAGCGCATTCGAATCGGGTCGGCTAAAGAAATCCCACCAATGATGCCACAGATATTGCGACTGACCTGCCCCCAAGAAGTGGTCCAGTTTTTATGTTAGGATTCTGGTATAATCTTGGATCATATTTGAAGAGGTACGATCAATAGTCATCCTTCTGACCCGTAATCTTCAATCTTCACCATGGAGCGTTACTGAGGAGTAGTAGGTGCTATACGTAACAAAATTATGATTCCATGAACCAATCGTTAGCATTGGAGCGTTGAACGCTGGATAAAGCAGAAAGAACCTGATAAGGTGCCGCCATGAATAAAGACGACATCATGAAAAACACGGCCATGCTGACCGCGAAGGCGGTCGCCCACTACTGGGAGATGCGGGCCGCGCAACGCCGGAGGCAGGAAGAAAGCGGGAGGGCGGATCAGGGATCGCGGAGCGCCGTCACCGGCGGCGCGCAGATGGATGGCTTCATCGACCTCTTCACCGAATTGATCACACAGGCCGGGATCGCCGAGCGATGCATCTTCAGAAAGAAAGCCGTGGAGTTGCCCGGATTCTTCCGACCCACCAAGGAGTGGGACCTTCTTGTCGTGAGCAATCGCACCCTGATTGCCGCCATTGAAGCCAAATCACAGGTCGGCCCCTCTTTCGGCAACAATTTCAACAACCGAACGGAAGAGGCGATGGGAAGCGCCCTGGATCTCTGGACCGCTTTCCGGGAACGGGCATATCTCGACAGCCCTCAACCGTTCCTCGGATACTTCTTCATGCTCGAAGATTGCGAGGCATCAAACCGTCCCGTCGGCGTCCAGGAACCCCACTTCAAGGTGTTTTCCGAGTTTGTCGGCGCGTCGTACATGCGCCGTTACGAACTGTTCTGTCGAAAACTCGTATTGGAACGCCACTATACCGCCGCGGCCTTCATTACGTCATCTCCTGCAGACGGGATCAAAGGCGGGTTCGGGACGCCTGCGAAGGATCTGTCGGTCGAACGATTTGCCAAGGTTCTCACCGCCCATCTGACTGCCTTTGTGTAAAGAGATGCCTTCAACCATCCACAGACTGATCAACGGAGACGCACGGGACCTGTCGTTCATGGATGACGAGTCCGTCCATCTCGTCGTCACGTCGCCTCCCTATTGGAACCTCAAGCGCTACAACGAGCATCCGGATCAACTCGGGCACGTTGCGGATTATGAAACCTTCCTTGGAGAGTTGGAGAAGGTCTGGCGGCATGTGTTCCGCATTCTTGTTCCCGGCGGCCGCCTGGTCTGTGTCGTCGGCGATGTCTGCGTGGCCAGACGCGACTTCGGACGTCACCTCGTTTTTCCGCTGCACGCGGACATCTGCGTCATCTGCCGCCGACTCGGCTTCGACAACCTGAACCCCATCATTTGGCACAAGATTTCAAACGCCTCCTACGAAGTCACGAACGGTTCGAAGTTCCTCGGCAAGCCCTACGAACCGAATGCGATCATCAAGAATGACATGGAGTTCATCCTGATGCAGAGAAAACCGGGAGGATACCGGAAGCCGACCGACGCCCAGCGCGATGCAAGCCGAATTTCCAAAGAGGAGTTCAACCGCTGGTTTCAGCAGATCTGGAATCTCACGGGCGCCTCCACCAGGCATCATCCGGCGCCGTTCCCGCTGGAATTGGCGACGCGTCTGGTGCGAATGTTCTCTTTCAGCGGCGACACCGTCCTCGATCCGTTCTGCGGATCCGGTACGACGATGGTTGCGGCTTTCCGAACGGGTCGCAACAGCATCGGGATCGAAATCGATCCCGAATACTGCCGGATGGCCGCACGCTATTTAAAGGCTGAAAACACGGACCTCTTTGCAAGCGCAGAACTGAGATTCGAAAGGGCATCCGCCGGGCATGCCTGCGCCGTCATGGAAGAGCCGGCGCTTTACGAAATCCGCCCGGCGAAAAAG
>JAURXV010000041.1 GCA_030654195.1 Syntrophales bacterium
GTTCCCTGCGGAGTCCAACGGCAAGGATGACACGGACGAGGATGACGACCGGCCCGGCATGAAAAGAAAAGGCCCCTCCCGGCGGCTCTCCAAACAGCAACGGGCCGCCTTGGCCCGCATCCGAAAACTCTGACGGCTCCGCAAAAAATCCGTATGCCGCGTTAAAGCTTCCTCCGGAGCCTGTTCCGAGCGGAGCCAGGAATCTCCGGGTTTGTTTCGGCTGCGCCTCGCAACCGTTGCGGCGTACGCCAAACCAGGCATCATCCCCCTGAACTCGCACGCCTTGTCCCCGGAGCTTTTTGCGAAGCCGTCCTGCAGACGGCGAGCAGGAAGCGCTCCAGCAGAAGGCGTGGCTCCTGCCCCGTGGACTTGAGCGCCAGATCGATCCGGACCAGCATCTCCAGATAACCGGCCAGCTCGGAGCGGGTGAACCGGTCTGCGTTCTTCAGGAACTGATAGACGACGTACGGGTGCTGCGAGACGAGGTCGACCTGCTCTTCCTTCTCGCCGGCCCCCTGCTTGAGGGAGGGATAGACCGACTTTTGAAAATGGCCGTAGTCCATGTTCGCGCTGAATCCCTTCAGGCGCCCCGAGGCGATCAGCAGCTTTGCATGAAGGAGGAAACGGACCTCCCGCGTGATCATGGCCATGATCCTCAGCGGCGGTACGCCCTGATCGAGAAGATCCCTCGACGCCCGGAGGGCGGCCGTCAGGTTGCGTCCAGTCAGCGCCCCCGTCAGATCGAAAACGGTATCCTCTTTCGTCCGGCCGATAACGGCCTCCACGTCCGCCGCCTCGATGACCGCCTTCTCCGCTGAATAGGTGATCAGTTTTTCGATCGCCCCCAGGGACTCCCGGAGGCTGAAGCCGGTCTTCTGTCCCAGGGCGGCCCAGGCGCCGGAGGAGAGTCGTTTCCCCCGATCCCCCAGGAGCCCGGCGGACATCTCCATCACGACCTGCTGCTGCCTTGCTTCGCCCTTGATCTTTGCGAAGGTCAGGATGCGCCCCACGGTCGAAACGGCCTTGAAGAGCCTTTTCCGCCGGTCCACCGTCTCGGCCGTCAGGATGAGGTGATTCCCCTCCGGCATCCCTCCGGCCAGGACCCGCTCCAGGCGGTCGGTCTCATCCGCCTTTTCCTTGACCGGCACAAGACCCCGGCTCACGCAGAGGTCCACGGCCCTGGGAAGCCAGCTCTCCCTACCCTCGCCGCCGTCATCGGGAACGATTTTCTGCCAGACGTCGTCATCGATTTTCCGCCAGCCGCCCTCCCGGAGGTCGTCGAGTTGCAGTTCCGTCAGCGCCAGGAATTGCATGAAATCCGCTGCCGCCCGTGCGGGATCCGGTTCGAGCCGCTCCCGGATTTGCGCGATGAGGGGCGCGAGGAGGGTTTTCGACTGGAAAAGACGGGTCTCCCGGACAACCAGCACCTTGCGTCCGGGAAGAAGGGGAGGCGTAATGAGGGATTCGCAGAGGGAACCGACATCCTCGTGTTCGCCGTCCGTCACGAAGAGGTTGAGTTCACGGTCCCGGGCATCGGGAATCAGGGAGGTCGTGATCTTCTCGACGGCGTCCCGGAGGCGGAACTCCTCATCCCCATAGAGGAGATAGCAGGGAACGGCCTTCCCCCGCTTCAGTTCGGCGAGGACCGCCTCCAGCGAAGCGCCCCGCCCGGTATCGTCGTCGTGAAGAGCCATACGACCTCTATTAGGCTGTTCAAAAATGTCCGGATGCAAGGCCCCCGAAATCCTGAGCCGTGAGGCGTACTTTCTGGTACGTTGAACGGCGAAGGATGAGGGAAACGCCGCAGACGGGCGTTTTTCAACAGCCTGTTAGACGATGACGTACTTCTGGATATGCTTCACGGCCTCGTCGGGATCGTCGATCATCTGGAAGAGCTCCAGATCATCGGGAGAGATCTTGTTGTCGCGGAGCATCGTTTTCCGGAGCCAGTCGAAAAGCCCCTTCCAGTATTCGCTGCCCATCAGGATAACGGGGAAGCCCTTGATCCGTTTTGTCTGGATGAGGGTCAGCGCCTCGAAGAGCTCGTCCATCGTCCCGAAGCCGCCGGGCAGGATCACATAGGCCACGGCATACTTGACAAACATCACCTTCCGGATGAAGAAATATTTGTAGTCGATGCTGACGTTGGCGTAGGGGTTTGGCTTCTGTTCAAACGGCAGGCGGATGTTCATCCCCACCGACTGCCCGCCCGCCTCCGCGGCCCCCTTGTTCGCCGCCGCCATGACGCCCGGCCCACCGCCCGTTATGACGCCGAACCCCTTTTCAACGAGGCGCCGGGCCAGGAGTTCCGCCTTCTGGTAATAGGGGTCGTCCGGCTTTGTTCTCGCCGAGCCGAAGATGCTCACGGCATGTTTCACCCGGGAGAGGGTTTCGATGGCATCGACAAATTCGGCCATGATCCGGAAGATACGCCAGGATTCATCGATGGACAGCGCATCCACGACATACTGCTTTTCGTCCATTGACACACCTCCACGCCGGGGAAGGCCATGACCTCGGCATCCCCTCTTTCCCTGCTCCCCAGAAAGCCGCCGGCCGTCGGCCACAGGCATGGGGAGCGCCCCTTATGCCCGGCCCGCCCCCGTGATCCGGCAGCTTCCCGATCCGTGACGTTTTTCTAATTGACCCTGCGTCGCTGGACCTTGGCCAGCCGCCGGCGCGCCTCAATGGCCTTTCTCTTCTTCTTCACGGAGGGTTTCTCATAGGCCCGGCGCAACTTCAGTTCCTTGAACAGGCCGCTCTTGGAGAGCTTGTTCTTGAGAATCTTCAATGCCTTTTCCACATCGTTGTCGAATACCTTGACTTCCAAATTCCTTCTCCCTTTCTTCTCTCTTCGTTTTAATGTTCTTGTTTCATCAGCGAACCCATCTCTTCTGAAAAACCGGCGCAAAAAAAGGGCAGTACGGCGCCACACGTTATGATCTGTGCCGTAAACCACCCTTGATGTTTCCTATATGTGGACCACGCTCCTTACTTTGATAGGATGGCCTGCAACGCCTCGATAAATCCGTTGTTTTCTTCGCGGGTTCCCACCGTGACGCGCATGAAGTTTTTCATCGCCCCGGGGGTGTTGAAGTTCTTGATCAGGATGCCCCGCTCCATCAGTTGGCTGTATACGCGATCCGCATCGAAATCACAACTAAAAAAAATAAAATTTGCATCCGCCGGCCGGGGATGGATCCCCGGGATCGCCTCCATGTCTGAAAAAAGCTCGCCGCGACGGCGGCGGATTTCCTCCGCCTGTTTCAGGAAGGCATTCTCGTGATCGAGATAGAAGCCGGCGGCCGCCTGCGACAGCGCGTTGATATTGTAGGGAAGCCGCACCTTGTTGAGTTCACGGACCAGCTCCGGAGGTCCGATGAGAAGGCCGATCCTCATGGCCGCAAGCCCCACCTTGGAGAGCGTCCGCAGGATGACCAGATTCTGATGACGGCCCAGTTGAGGCAGAAAGGTCTGCCCTGAAAAGTGGAAATAGGCCTCATCCACGACGACAATGCCGGGAAACTTCTCGATGATCGTCTCGATCCGTTCGCGGCGGAAGCAGTTGCCGGTCGGATTGTTGGGCGAGGCGAGGTAGGTCAGGGCGGGAGGGTTCGACGCGACGCGTGCCAGCATGGCCGCGAGATCGAGATCAAACTCCCCGTCGAGCGGAACCATCGCGACCCGGCAGCCGGCATTGAGGGCGGAGATCCGGTACATCGCGAAGGTGGGAACAGGGATCATCACCTCCGCCCCGGGACGAGCGACGGCCGTACAGAGGATCTGAATCAGTTCGTCCGATCCGTTGCCGAGGATGACCTGGTCTTCCCCGACGCCGAAGGCCTTCGCAAAACGGCCGACCAGCGTGGGGGAACCGGCCTCGGGATACCGGTTCAGCGGAATGGAGGCGAGCCTCGCCGCGAACCGTTCCCGAAGCGGTTCGGGAATCGCCAGCGGATTCTCGTTGGCATCCAGCTTGATCGGACAGGCGGCATGTTCCACCGCATAAGCCTTCTGGGCGAGGACTTCATCCCTGATCAGAACCCGGATATCCATTCGTCTTTTCTCCATCCCATCTTCCAGCCCTCGCCGCCTAAGTTTCTTCGTCGTCCGTTCGTCCCGGCGATTCAATCGACTTCCGCTTCCTGAATCACGAACTCCTGATAGCCGCTCGCATCCAGGAGGTCATCCAGTTCTTCCAGGTCCTCCATCTCCACGATGATCATCCACCCGGTGTCATGCGGATCGCTGTTGACGATCCCGATATCATCCGTAATGTCCTCATTGACGCTGATCACCACCCCGCTGACCGGCGAGATGAGTTCGACGACCCCTTTCGCCGTTTCGATGGTGCCGAACGGCTCGTTCCACTCCACATAGGAATCGGTTTCGGGAAGATCCAGAGAAAGGACCTCTCCCAGCTTCTCCTGGGCATGGTCCGTGATTCCGATGGTGGCGATATCCCCCTCCACCCGGACCCAGACATGCTCGCGACTGTACAGAAGATCATCCGGAAATACTTTCATATTAGGGTACCTTTGTTCTTAAGAATTGCGCCGGCCGCCACAGGTCAGTGTTCAATGACGGCAAGCTCCTTGGAGGTCCGCGTCAGGATTTCACACCCCTCCTGCTTCACCAGGACCGTATCCTCGATCCGGATCCCCCAGACGCCCGGGAGGTAGACCCCCGGCTCCACCGTGACCACCATGCCGGCCTGGAGGATCTCCTCTCTTCCGGAGGCCAGACGCGGCGCCTCATGGACATCCAAACCCACGCCATGACCGGTCCCGTGGGAGAAATAACCGGCCATCCCGGCTTCAGCGAGACACGCCCGGGCGATGCGGTCGATCTCCCCGCAGGAAACACCCGCCCGGACCGCCCGGATCGCCCGGTCGTGGGCCTCTAACACGAGCCGATAAACCTCCCGTTGCCGATCGGATGCGTGGCCAACGGCATACGTGCAGGTCTCATCCGAATGGTACCCGTCGCAGACCGCGCCGTAGTCGATCATCACAAAATCCCCATCCGCGATCTCACGGCGGCCCGGCGTCGAATGGGGAAGGGCCGCATCGGGCCCCGCCGCGACAATCGTCTCAAAGGAGACCTGTTCCGCCCCGCCCCGCCGCATCCGGTACTCCAGTTCGAGGGCAATCTCCTCCTCCCGGACGCCCGGCAGGATCATCTCCCGGACCGCGGCAAGGGCCTCTCCGGAAATCCGCGCCGCCTCCCGGATCCGGTCGATCTCTCCATCATCCTTGACGGCCCGGAAGAGTTCGAAGCCCTTGGGTAGCGGCCGAAGCTTCACCTCCGGAAGCGCCTCTTTCAGCCTCAGATATTCTTCCACGGAGAGAAGAGGCGATTCGAAACCGACCGACCCGACCCCGCGCCGCCCGGCCACCGCCGCGACCCCTTCCACCCGATTGCGGAATTCAAAGATCTCCATGCCCGGAACTTCGGCCCGCGCCTGGGTTACATACCGCCCGTCCACGAGGAGGATCAGCCAGTCCGGACCGACCATCAGGGCGCCGTCGCCGCCGGTGAAGCCGGTCAGATAACGGATATTTTTTGCACCCAGAATGAGCAGCGCGTCCGCTTCCGAAAACCCCGCCCGCAGGCGGTTCATCCTCGCCGCACAGGCCGCCGAATCATGCCGCATGGGCGCGCAACCTGCCGATATTGTCCAGCCAGCGGGAAAGCTCGGCACTGACCCCCGCATATCGCTGCGCGGACGCCCCTTTGAGGACCCGCTCACGCACCTCCTGAAGCAGACCGGCCGCCTTCTCGTTTTGCGGATCATGCCCGATGATCTTCTCCAACACTTCTTCCGCCAGCCGGAGATGGCCCTGCCGAATATAAAGTTCGGCGAGCGTCACCGTCTGGAAATCGGTGGGGATCTCTACATCCCCCTCCGTCCCCCCCTCCGCGTCTGTCGCGTGCAGCTCCTCGATGCCGTCCAGTCTCTCCGTAACATCCTTTGGCAGCGGAACTCCGGGATTGAGGAACATGAACTTCCGGTAAAAACTCTCCGCCGAATCCTTCATCCCCTTCTTCATGCAGATATCGCCCATGCAGGCATAGATCTGGGAGAGGCTCGCGAGGATATCCTCCATTACATTCAGCATGTCCCTGGCCTCGTCCAGCCTCCCCTGCAGGAGCCAGACACGGCAGATCACGATCCGGGCGTCCAGATCCCCCGGGGTCCGTTTCAGTCTCGCCTCGGCCAGATTCAGGACCGCCCGCAATTCGTTCCGTCCGAGGTACGCCTCCATCTCTGTCAGGAAAGACTTTCGCTCATGGAGGTCCATTTCATCCATATGTCATCTTCTTTTCAATATTATCGTGGTGTTAACAACATGTGGCCCCTATTGGGCTGAACGCTAACATACGCCGCAAGAGCGTGTCAAGAACGAAAACCGACGGAACCCGGTGCGGGAAGGCATTGTCAGGGATGCTTGGGAATACCCCTGGTCCAGCGCCGCCTATCATGCCGGCAAGACCGATCAGGATCGGATTGTCGAATCAAATGAATGCTTCGGGAACTGATCGGGGACTGGAAGTCATATCTGCGGGATGATGATCAAGAAGACTTTTTGAACTCTGTTCGCCGCGACTCTCTTGTCAATCGACCTTTGGGGGATGAGACATTCGTCAGTGATCTGGAGAAACGGTTTCAATTAAGGCTGGCGAGGGGTAAAGTCGGCAGACCCGTCAAAGCAGGGAAAAGAGAGAAGAAATGAGCGGCTGTCCCCCATTTATCAATCTTCAAAAGAGAAGGGCGGCTTGCGCCGCCCTTCTCTTCGGTATCCCGCGTTGCCGATTTTACGGAACGCGGATTTCCACATCCACATTCGTAACCATAGTCACCGATCCTGTCGTTGTTCCTATTGTGATAACCACGCTCTCACTTACTGTGATCCGATCAGTCAATTTCGTACCTGAAGGTGTTCCTGCCGGAACGTTGTAAGTATAAACGCCGCCCGGCGATGTGATCACAGAATTGAGCGAACTGATGGAAAAGACGTTTGCAGTACCCGTGGAGAAAGGCGCAAGCTTGCATGTCGCCGCCGCCCCCGCCGCCGCCTTCAACGTGATTGGCGTAGAATAAATGGCCATATTGCCTAGTTCGCCCTCGATCCGTTCGTAAGGCAGGCGGAACGTAATAGACGAAGAGGTCTCCGTTCCGAAGGCCAGGACGCTGGCCCGGATCCGGTCTACGATAGAAACCGCAGAAGATTTGAGATAGGTAAGGCCGAAGTTGGCCAAACCGTTCACATCGGTTGTCACGGTTGCCGAAATGAAGGTGCCGGCGGCCGAATTGGGCGGCGTCAGAAAACCGTCGCCGTTGACGTCCTCGCCGGGATTCATAATCATGTTCTCATTGACATCCTCGTTATTGCTTGTCCAAGCAATATATGGCCTGTATATCGGACTTGCCAGAGTCTTATCCAGGAACCAAGATACCGCGGAATATTGGCTGGGCCAGGCACTGAGGGATACCAGTTGATTTCCTACGCCCGTACCTTTGGAATCGGCCACCTGGACCGCCATGGGCAGGGTATAGTAGGTGCTGTCGCTGGAATTGGTGATTACGTTACTGTAACCGACAACGACGGATCCGGCAGTCCCGCCGATGGTGATCTCGGTCGTATCGCTGAACGCGGTGCCGACAACCGTCGCCTTGATGATCAGACTGCTGGCCGTGGCTCCGGTACTGAGCACCCCTGCGGAAAAGGTTGACTTCGCGATTCCGTTCGCGTCCGTATAAACAACGACGGGAAAAACTGTCTCGCCTCCGCCTACGGGATTCACGATGGAAAATGCCACCGGCGCACTGCCGACGACATCATCCCCCGCCGATCTTACCGTTGCGGTCAGTGTTGCCGTGTTGCTGACTCCCCCAACCGTACTCTTGTTGACGACACTCGGAGTGACCTGGAGGTCGATCGCTGCGGCCGCAACGGCAGGGGCATAAAAGGCAATCGCGATGTTATCTGAAATCGAATATGTACTCTTATCGTACACCTGGACTGAGGCGGTACCGGCTATTGCCGAACTTAGGGTTGCCGACACGGTGCTTCCTGCCGCCCCCCCGACTTTTTCCGCCATGGAGGAAGCGCCTCCATCCCATACGCCGAGAGAAGTGGAAAACACAACCGTCTGCCCAGCCAAGGATGTCCGGACCGTAACTGTCATGGATGACGAGGTGTCACATGAGAAGGGCGGACCGGATGGCGCTGTAATGCCAAATACGGGAGTACCGATGCCGGTGATGGCATAGTCAATTGTCTGAACGGCTCCCAGACCCTCGGCCTTGACCCTGACCGTTCCGGAACCGGTCCCGGTCACGGTAATCGGCGCGCCGCCGGCGGCCCACAAGACACCGCTGACATCGGTTGTCCCTGACGTGGTCGACAGAGTTGCCGATCCCTGCACGGCCGGAGGGACAACAGGCTCGAAAGCAAGTGTAATCGGAACTATATAGACGGGATTTTCCCCGGCGTCCATGGCCTTGACCGTCAACGTCACAGGGACAGCGCCCGCCGTGATGGTGGTGCTGGTCGACGTCATGGTCAGCTTGGAACCCACGAC
>JAURXV010000049.1 GCA_030654195.1 Syntrophales bacterium
CATTGTGGGTGTTTGTGGGCAGTACGGTAAACGCCGTTTACAGCGAGAACAAAGAGAAACGCAGCGACGTGTTGACCGTGGCGCGTTTTCTGCACCACGTGCTGGAAAACAAGCGCAACTGGGTGGTGAAAGGCATTGAAAAACTGCTGAAGGGTAAGAGCGGACTGGTCACGCCGGACGGCATGGACATCTTTGCCGGGCGCTTTGAGTCCCTGCGCGAAACCGGCCTTGTTTCCCAAGCCCTGTATGCGGACATTCTCGCGCGGCTTTTCCACTCGCCGGCAGGCGGCCTGCACCTGTGCGACATCCGCAGCAGTGCGGGCGAGTTGGGGTTGAAGGCCGCCGGTGCCGAAGATTATTTCGGACTCATCTACATCGGCGACACGTCCGAGTTCAAAAAACTGGTGGAAAGCGACCAAGCGGGCATTGTGCTGGAGGAAGACGTCATTTCCGGTTCTTTGTTCGAGGACATCAACCGGACCGATTCTCTGGTCAATATCCTGATTGGCGCGAAGAAATTCATGGAAGGCTGGAATTCGTGGCGTGTTTCCAACATGGGCTTGCTTAATATCGGCAAGAAGGAAGGTTCGCAGATCATTCAACTCTTTGGCCGCGGCGTGCGTCTGCGCGGCAAGGGCCACTCGCTCAAGCGCAGTGCGGCGATAGAAGGAACACATCCGCCGCGAGTGCGTTTGCTGGAAACGCTGAACATATTTGCCGTGCGCGCCAACTACATGGCGCAGTTCCGTGACTATCTGGAACGTGAAGGGGTGGAGACCGAAGAAACGATTGATCTCCCGCTGTTTGTTTGGGCCAATGAGCAGTTTCTGAAACGAGGGCTGGTCGTGCCGCGACCGGAAGAGGGGCGCGATTTTGCGAAGGAGACCGACCTTCTGCTGGAAGCTGATCCGGGCGTGCGTGTGGTTGTGGATATGTCGGTCAAGGTGCAGGCCATGGAAAGCAGCATGGTGGGGATACAGACGGCGGAGGTCCGCGCCGGCGCCGGGCAAACCATTCCGCCCGAAAGCCTCGCGCTGGTGGACTGGGAGCGGGCCTATCTCGATTTGCTGGCGTACAAGGAACGCAAAGGACTGAAAAACTTTGTTATTCGCGCTGAGGCGCCGCGAAGGATTATCGAAAATGCGAACTATACCTTGGTGGCGGATGAAGCCGTCGTCAAGCCGCGCTCGTTTTCCGAACGCGCCTTGCTTCAGGAAGCCGTAACCCGCATTTTGCGTAAATATGCTGATAACTTCTACCGAAACAGGCGCGAGAAGTGGGAAAGTCGGAATCTGGTTTACAAAACTCTCGATAAAGGCGACCCGAACCTGGCCTTCAACCGCGAAGTGGTGCAAGAGCGCCCGGAGGGAACCTACGTCGTCAAAGTGCTGAAGTCCGATAAGGAACTGATCGCGGCCATAGAAAAACTCCGCAAAGATGTGGACCGCTTACGCAAGCAGGAAACGAATGAACTGCCACGCATCTATTTTGACCGGCACCTGTATCTGCCGCTCCTGCTGGAGAAAAACGACAAGGTGCACACTGTCCCGCCGGGGTTGAAAGAGAGCGAAGCGCAATTCGTGCGTCATTTAAAGGTTTACTGGACGGCAGAAAAGGATAAATCGCTGGCAGGGAAAGAGGTGTTTCTGCTTCGCAACCTGAGCCGCGGCAGCGGTGTGGGCTTCTTTGAAGAGAGCGGATTTTATCCCGACTTTATCCTGTGGGTGGTCGATGGTAAAAAAAGCCAGCGGATCGTCTTTATAGAACCGCACGGCATGCTTCATGCCAAAGCCTACATTCATGACGAAAAAGCCCAACTTCACGAACGGCTTCCGGAGCTGGCAAAGGAAATGGCGCAGCGAAGCAAGAAGAAGAATATCTCGCTCGATTCGTTCATCATCTCCGCCACAAAGTACGACGATTTGCATAAGCGTTACGACAACGGCGACTGGGACAGGGAGAAATTTGCCGAGAAGCATATTTTGTTTCCGGAGCAGAAAAAAGACTACGATTATTTACACATTCTTTTTATGTCTATGAAATGATTTTGCCGAGATGCCCAACGCCTCGTTCAATACTGGTTGAAAACTGCTACACAAGCCCATCAACCCGAAAGTATGACTACAATAAATAATCAAACAATTAGCTGACATGTTCGATATCACCGATAAGGTAGGTGAAGCCGATAGTCAACACCGGCCTTATTTTAGCGCCTTAAAACAGCAATAAGCTTGTCGCTGTCATCGTCCGGTTCGCTGCAGGATCACCGGCAGCCCCGGCTCCCTTGTCACACAGCCGTTTTCCTTCCGGAAGAGAATCGGGAGGTGTGAATGGCCGCAGAAGAGGATACGGACCGTGTTCATAGGTTCTTTGATCAAACCAGCCATGATACTGCATCCCTATTGAAAAACGTTTCGAGGGGAATCCCCTGTCCCCCCACGAGGAGCGCCCGCGCCTGGGGATAGCGGTCGCGGAACCGCGTCAGACCGGAAGCCTTGCCGCTCCGGCCGCTTTTGACCTCGATGGCCCAGACGTCCCGTCCCCTGGCGACCACGAAATCAACCTCGTGATTCCCCTCCCGCCAGTAGGTGATCTCGTATTCCACCGAAGGGAGGCTGTTGCATAGATGCGCGCCGACGGCATTTTCCACAAGCCGCCCCCACCAGATCGTATCGCCGAGAGCATCGGCGAAGGTCCGAGTGGAAAGGGCGTTGACCAGGGCGTTGTTCCAGAGGACCAGCTTCGGGCTGCTTCCACGCTTCCGCTGTTTCCCCCGCGAGAACAGTTCAAGGCCGCTCGCCAGAAAGGCCGATTCGAGGAGCTTCAGGTAATGGGCCAGAGTCGTCGTGTTCCCGGCGTCATGAAGCTGGCCGAGCATCTTGGTATAGGAGACGAACTGGGCCGGAAGGGTGGCCGCCAGGACGAAGAGATGGCGTAACAGGACCGGCTTGGCGATCTTGCTCATCTGGAGCACATCGCGGGCGAGGACCGTTTCGATGAGGGAATCGGTGATGTAGCGCTTCCAGGTCGATTCGTTTTCCGTGAAGGATGCGGCCCCCGGATAGCCGCCGAAGTAGATCCACTGCTCCAGGTTCCAGCCGAAGGCGGCGCGGCACTCCGGATACCCCCAGTGGTTGCAGCGATGCAGGAAGAGCCGGCCGGCCAAGCTCTCGGTCAGCCCCTCTTGCATCAACAGGGACGACGATCCGAGGATCAGGACGCGAATCTCCGGCGCTGCGGGGCGGCTGTCCCAGAGGAGCTTGAGGGTCTCGCTCCATCCCCGCACCTTCTGCACCTCGTCGAGGATGAGGAGCAGCGGACCGCCCGATGGGGCGCTGTCGGCAACAGCGCGGCGCCACTGGGTCTCGATCCAGGCCGAATCCAGGGGAACCGGGCTGTCGGCGGTGGCGTAGACGGTGGGAATGCCGATGGATTCCTCAATCTGACGGGCGATGGTGGTCTTGCCAACCTGTCGAGGGCCGATCAGGACATGGATCACCGGCGTCGGCCGGGAAAGTTCCGTGCGGAGGGTCGATAAAAGGGGACGTTCGTAGCTCATAATGGCCTTATATCAAAGGACTTCAACCGATGCAACAAATTTTACTCAATGGGTGAGTAAATTTACTCAATCCTCATGCCTCTTTCTTTGCCTCCAGATCCTTCTGCATGCCGCAGATTTCCATGGCTACACTCCGGATAGGGGAAGCCGTTCGTATGTGCCGGCCTCTCCGTCGTACAGGGCGCATTCCCCGTCGTTGGCCGCGCCGGCGATGAAGATATAGCGCCCGGTTCGCTGCAGGATCACCGGCAACCCCGGCGGAACCGGCTCCCTCGTCACACACCCGTTTTCCTTCCGGAAGAGAATCGGTAGGTGTGAATGGCCGCAGAAGAGGATACGGAAATCCGCCTCGTTGAAGAGTTCTTCCGCACGCAGCGTGTTTCCCAGGTCGATCGGTTCGTAGAAGGCGCGGAGTGTGTCAAAGGGCATCGAATGGGCGAGGCGGATGTCGCCCAGCGCGCGGACGACAGGCACGTTCCGCAGAAATGATAGCATTTTCTTTCCTTCGGCAGCGGCAGGGTGGCGTTCATCGGCCAGCATCTTCTCGACGAAAAAGTCGTTGTTCCCTTTGACGGCGAGGACGTCGTTCTCCCGGAGGAGGTCGATCATCACCGCCGCCCGGTCGTGGCGGATGGAATCGCAGAAGTCTCCGAGATGGACGAGAAGGTCGACGCCGCGCCCCTTCAGCAGGCGGATCGTTTCGGCCGTGGCCTCCCGGTTGCCGTGGCTGTCGGCGATGATGCCGATCCGTTTCCGATCAAGGCCCGTCAATGTCTTTCTTTTAACCCCCATGCCCGGGTCGGGCACAACGAAGGATGAAAATCACCCCCACCCCTCCCTCCCCCGTCGAGGGGGAGGGATACAGGGCGGAGGGGCATTTTCATATAAAGCTATTGCTTTTCGGGCTGCTTTGCAAAGGCCTGGATGAGTTTGAAGAACTCCCCGGAAAAGACCATCAGCGCCTGGTTCCGGTTTTCGAAGTCCACGGCCTCCTGCAGAGACTGGGCGTCCACGTTCCGGTCGAGGGCCCGCTTGGTCAGCCTGAGGCCTCCGGGGCTTTTGGCGATCATCTGCCGGGCGCAGACCAGGGCCGTCTCAAGGAGTGATTCCGCCGCGACGATCCGGTTCACCAGGCCCATCCGCTCCGCCTCCTCGGCGGGCACCTTCCGGCCCGTGTAAAGGATTTCCGCCGCCCGGGCGAGGCCGACGAGGCGGGGGAGGAGGTAGGTCGTTCCCAGCTCCCCGGCGGAGAGGCCGATGTTGATAAACGAGGCGATGAAATAGGCCCCGGGCGACGCGAACCGGACATCGGAGGCTAGCGCCAGGCAGAAACCCGCCCCCGCGGCGGGGCCGTTTACCGCCGCGATCACCGGCTGGGGGATTGCCCGGAGACCGAGGACCAGCCGGCCGTAGCGCTCCTGACCGAGCCGGAGGTAGCATTCCGGATCGGTGAAGACCTCCGTCTGACGGTAGTCCGTCACGTCACTCAGGTCGGCCCCCGAGCAGAAGCCCCGCCCCGCGCCGGTCAGGATCAGAACCCGGATCGTCTCGTCCTGGGCGAGGGCTGCAAAGAGCGTCTCGAAATCCTGGACCATCGCCGGGTTGATGGCGTTGAGCCGTTCCTGCCGGTTCATGGTGACCAGCCCCACGCCGGGTTCGGCCTTGCTGAATGTCAATGTCGTGAACATCTTCGTATCCATCGTCAATGAAAACCTCCATAATCTTTGATGATTAGCATTTTCCCATCAGCCCTTCAGGACCGTCAGGATTTCCCCGATATCGGGAAGCTGTTTGATCGGGTATACCTTGACAAACATGACCTTTCCCGCTTCATCGACGATGATGTTGGCCCTTTCCGAAAACCCTTCGACCCGCAGGATCCCCAGGGATTTGGCCACCCCCCCGTGGGGCCAGAAATCGGAGAGAAGCCTCGTGTTTTTGATTTTTAGGCTTTTGGCCCAGGCCGCCTTGCAGGGAACGCTGTCGATGCTGAGGCCTACGGCCACGGTGTTGATCTTGTCCAGGGCCTTTTTGCTTTTCTCCAGGGACTGCATCTGCTGGGCGCAGACGGGCGTCCAGGCCAGCGGATGAAAGGAGAGCAGCACCCGTTTCCCTTTGCAATCGGCCAGACGAAAATCCTGGCCGTTCTGGTCCTTCAGCTTGAAATCCTTCACTTTCCTGCCTATTTTTACCGCATCAGCCATGACGAACCTCCTTTTTCATGTACGGTGTTCATTTCGATAATCACTGATTAACATCAATCCCCGTGATGAGCAACCGTTTATATCCATTTCCCTCCATCCATGCCATAGGTTCGGCTCTCTCTGCGGGGGACTGTTGTCTCTGGCTGTAGGCCCGGTTCTGGATCGGCAGGGGCCGAGAATGGTGACTTTCTGGGGAATCCTGCTTCTAAGCCTCGGGCTGGGCGCCATGATGTTTGCCAATCACATCTGGCGGCTCTATCTGTTTTTCGGGGTAGGGCGAATGGTTGCAATCGGGGTGCTCAGCCTGTCGGTGTCGGTTTCGATAGCCAACTGGTTTGTTCGTCTCCGGGGCAGGGCCATGGGAATCACGAAGATCGGTGATCGGCTCGGCAGCGCCCTTCTGCCCTTGATGGTCCAGTTTTTGATTTTGGCTCTGGGCTGGAGAATGGCCTGGGGCGCCCTGGGCGCTGTGGTATTTTTAATGTCCGGAATCCCCGCTTTGGTCTTTCTTCGCCATAGACCCGAAGATATGGGTCTATCGCCGGACGGCGCGTTGGGAACCGCACTCATTTTTTTGTTGGCTGCCCTGCACGGACTCTTTCTTGGCGGCAGGAATCCGATGATTCCGGTGATCTGGGCGAACTTTTTCGGCCGCCGCTCGCTGGGCAGCATATACAGCCTGGGAAATCCGTTTATTTTACGGCCAATGCGATCGGTCCGGTCTTTGCCGGGCTCTTCTTTGATCTATTCGGCAGTTATGCGTTTCCCTTTTATGAAATCCTCCCGCAGAATACCCCGCCCTGTGGGCGGGGTAATTCACTGATCCAGGCAGGTGGTAAAAGGACGGAAGCGGCTTTTATCCAATCTCAGGGTGCTGAGGACCTGCTACACCTGCGCCTTGACGCGGTTGCTCTCGATGAGTTGCCCCGCCTCCTGCCCGATTTGCCGATACGGTCCGGCCGCTGGTACCGCCCGGAATGATGGAAAAGCCGCCCTACTCGAACGTGGCGCCGGTGTGGGCGGAGCGGACGAGGCTCGCGTACCGTTTCAGGTAGCCCTTGAGCTCTCTTTGAACCGGCTTCCAGCGGCCGAGGCGCGCCTTGAGCTCCTCATCGGAAATCAACAGACTGAGTTTCTTCCCGGGGATGTCGATCTCGATCCGATCGCCTTCCTGCACTGCGGCGATGGGGCCTCCCTCGGCCGCTTCCGGCGAGATGTGTCCGATCGCCGCCCCCTTGCTGCCGCCCGAGAATCGGCCGTCCGTGAGGAGCGCGACGTCCCGGTCCCGGCCGATCCCGACGATGGCGGAGGTCGGCGAGAGCATCTCCCGCATGCCGGGGCCGCCCTTCGGTCCCTCATAACGGATCACGACGACGTCCCCCTTTTGAATCTTGCCGTCCAGGATCGCCTGCATGGCCGGCTCCTCCGAGTCGAAGACGCGGGCGGGTCCGGTGTGCCGGAGCATGGTTTCATCCACGGCGGAACTCTTGACGACGGCCCCCTCCGGGGCGAGATTTCCGAACATGACGGTGAGACCGCCCGTCGCATGGTAAGGTTTGTCCAAGGGACGGATCACATCGGGGTTCTTGACCTTTTTCCCCGCCAAGTTCTCGCCGACCGTCTTTCCGGTGACGGTCATCGCTCCGGTGCGGATCATGCCGCCGCGGGAGAGCTCCTGCATCAGCGCGGGGATGCCGCCGGCCTGGTTGAGTTCCAGGAGGTCGTGCGGGCCGCCGGGCGACATGAAGCAGAGATGCGGGGTTTTGTCGCTGAAGGCGTTGAAGGTTTTCAGCGTCAGCGGAACGCCCGCCTCCTTGGCGATCGCGGGAAGATGCAGCGAGGTGTTCGTCGATCCGCCGAAGGCGAGATCCACGCGGAGGGCGTTCTCAAAGGCCTCGACCGTCAGGATATCGGAGGGTTTGAGGTTCCGGGCCACCAGCTCCATGATCTGCATTCCCGCCTCCTTGGCCAGGCGGATCCGTTCCGCCCAGACGGCCGGGATTGTCCCGTTTCCCGGGAGCCCCATCCCCAGCGCCTCGGTGAGGCAATTCATCGAGTTGGCGGTGAACATCCCCGCACAGGAGCCGACCCCCGGACAGGCGCACCCTTCCGCCTCGCGGAGCTCCTCCATCGTCATCTCGCCGATCCTGGCCTTGCCGACGTATTCGAAGACCTTGATCAGGTCGATCTTCTTCCCCTGGAATTCGCCGGAAAGCATCGGGCCGCCGCTGATCACGATGGCCGGGATGTCGAGGCGAGCCGCGGCCATCAGCATCCCGGGGATGATCTTGTCGCAGTTGGGGATGAGAACCAGACCGTCGAACGGGTGGGCCATCACCATGGATTCGACGGAGTCGGCGATCAGTTCGCGGGAGCTCAACGAATACTTCATCCCCTCATGTCCCATGACGATGCCGTCGCATACCCCGATCGTGGAAAACTCGAAGGGCGTTCCCCCCGCCATCCGGATGCCGGCCTTGACCGCCTCAGAGATCTGGTGCAGATGGAGATGGCCGGGGATGATTTCATTGGCGGAATTGGCGATGCCGATCATCGGCCTCTCGATCTCGCGATCCGTCAGTCCCAGCGCCTTGAACAGGGAGCGGTGCGGGGCCCTCTCCAGCCCTTTTTTCATCCTGTCGGAACGCATGATCATCCTCCTCGCTTAACGACCGTCTGACCGGCGGCCTTCCGTTTCGGTTTCCATTTCATCCAACGCGCTGAGAAGGCTCTGGCAGGTGTTGGACAGCGCGACCCGCGTGTCGGTTATCGCGATCGCGTTTTCATCGCAAACGCCCACGCAGCTCTCGCAGCCCAGGCACTCCCTGTCTTCAACGGGCAACGCCTTGCCGTTCTGCATCCGGAACATCCCCACCGTGCAGGCCTCCAGGCACTCCTCACAGCCGTTGCACCTCCTGCCCTCCACCGTCACCTTGTAAGCCATCCGGGTATCGTAAAATCCTTTCCAATAATGGGGGGTGATCGTTTTTCTCCCAAATTTCAGAATTCTTTAGCACAAGTCTTTCCTGGAAACAAGTCGGGAGATGTATCCAAAAATAACGGATCATGATTTTTTTCGAAAGCAGGGCTTCAAGGGCTGGAAACGGAAACAGAAATCAATGCATATGATAACAAAGGATATTATTTTAAAGAAATTCGCTTGACAATAGGTTGGAGATATAATAAAAATTTTGCGAAACGTATTTCCGACGGTCCTATTGGATACAATCATGAACATGAATCCATCCAGAAAATCCAAGAAGAATGGCATCTCCGCCCGCGAGAAGACCTACGATTACCTGAAAACCAACATCCTTTCCGGACATTTCATCCCCGGTGAACGCCTCGCGGAGGAGCATCTCGCGGAGGAGCTGGGGGTCAGCCGTACCCCGGTTCGGGAGGCGCTCCACAAGCTCGAACAGGAAGGTCTGATCGAGCCCTTGGAGTCCCGGGGGTTTCGCGTTCCTCAAGATTCTCCGGAAGAGATCGAAGACCTGTTCGACATCCGGACCGTTCTGGAAGGTTACACGCTGAAGATCATCTGTGAGCGCATCACCGATGAACAGATGGCGATGCTTGAGGAGATCATCGGGAAGGCGGATGACGCCCTCCGGCGGAAGAGGATCGATGAGGTATTCCAGTGGAACACGCAATTCCACGACACCCTGCACAGCCTGGTTGCGGACAAACGCCGTTTCCACAGCCTGATCGTCAACATGAGAAAATACGTGCTGAGATATCGGAAGGATACCCTTCGGAACCTCGGTGCGGCGAAGCGAGCCATCGACGGCCACCGGCAGATTCTCCTGGCCTTGAAACTGAAAGAGCCGGAGCTCTGCGAGCGGGTGATGCGGACGCACATTCGTCAGTCCAAGGAGGATGCGCTCCAGACCAACCGTGAGGCGATGTAACGGAGGCTCCGGTCCGGTTTCTGCGGGTGAACCTCCTAATGTCGTATGGCAAAGGTGAGGTTTGAAAGAGATTCATGCAATCGGGGACATGTGGGGACACCTTGCCGCAAGGTGTCCCCACGTGTCCCCGGAACAAATGAGGAGGTTGTATGAAGGCAGATAAGGATAAGTGCATAGCATGCAAGAGGTGTTTCCCCTATTGTCCGATGGGACGGATTCAGACCTACGCAAGGCATGACCAGATTCCCGGGCGGATCTATATCGAGATCGACCAGGATGCCTGCACCGACTGCGGGATGTGCTTGCGGGCGAAAATCTGTCCGGTGACCGCCCTTTTCCAGCCGGAAGAGCCCTGGCCCCGCGAGGTCCGCGGTGTCCTGAGCAACCCGATGATCGAGTTCATGGGGTCGCAGACGCCCGGCCGCGGAACGGAGGAGATGAAGACGAACGACGTCAAGGGCACCTTCCTCCCCGGCGAGGTGGGGGTCGGCGTCGAACTGGGCAGGCCCGGCGTCGGCGCCTATTTCCGGGATGTCGAGACCGTGGCCATGGCGCTGATGAAGGCCGATCTCGGTTATCAACTGGCGGCGGAAAACCCCGTGACCCATTTCATGTCCGATAAGACAACCGGCAAGCTCCGCGACGATGTCCTCGGGGAAAAGGCGATCTCGGCCATCATCGAGGGGAAGTGCAAGCTGGAAAGACTGCCCGAGGTCATCAAGATCCTCAAGGATGTGGCCAAGACGCTGGATACGGTTTTTACCGTGGAGGTGATCACAAAGGTCCCGCCGGTGGGAGAGGTTCCGATCGTTCCGGTTTTCAAGGAGATGGGACTCTGGTACTCCATCAACAGCAAGAACAACATGGGATTGGGCGAACCGCACTTCACGTTCACAGATGAAGAACAGTAAAGGAGGAGAGTCATGACACACAGTTTGCACCGCAGAGGGACCCGGGAGAGTCTGAGCGGGGATTTTGTCGTCCTGGGCTGCCCGGCGACCGGCGTCAACAAGAAAGGATCCGCGTCCAAGACCCGGAAGTTCCTGAGCATCTGCTACAAGCACGGGCCAATTAACCTGGGCGATATGAAAACGGGCAACATCTACAACACGACGATGGACGATATCCTGAGTCGCGTGACCGACGGGACCATCGTTGAGTGCACGTTCGACAACCGGGAGAAGATCGTCGCCCTGCTGAAGGAACTCAACGAAGACCGACCCGGCATATCGGTCATCATCTCGGGCATTCCCGATATCGTTCAGCAGTGCATGACGGAGGCGGGGATGGGCCGGATCCACTCCCTCGAATATTCCCTCGGCACCTGGGGGAACACCGAACGGCTGCCCGATTTCGAGATCCTCCAGACGGTGACCATGTGCGGTCACGGGATGATCGCTTCGGACCTGGTCCGCAAGATGGTCCGGGACGTCAAACGGGGGCGGAGAACGATCGAGGATTGCTGCATTGAAATGGCGGAATGCTGTTCCTGCGGCAACTACAACGTGACCCGGGGAAAACAGTTGTTCAAAGAGCTGCTCCCCCTCTACACGCTCCACAGCCTGTACTAATATGGAAAAAGGCGGGGTATGGGCCGTTCATTTTCAGATACTAAGGAAGGAGAAATAAGATGCGATACATCATTGTAGGAGGGAGCGCCGCGGCGATCAGCGCCGTTGAGTCCATCCGGTCCCTGGATCACGAATCCAGCATCGACCTGTTCAGCGATGAAGAGACCCCCCTCTTTTCGAGAGTCCTCCTCCCGTACTACGTTGCGGAGGAGCTTTCCAAACCGTTGCTCAATTTCCGAACGGCCGATTTTTTTGAAGAAAACAAGGTTACGCCCCACCTGGGGGTGAAAGTCACCTCGCTGAATACCGCCGCCAAGGCCATCCGAACCACGGACGGGCAGACGTACGCTTTTGACAAACTCCTGCTCGCCACGGGGGGCAAGGCGATTGTCCCGCCCATTCCGGGGGTCGACAAGGAGGGAATCTCCACGCTGAAGACCATGGCCGACGCGGAGAGGATCTACAACATGAAGGGGAAACGCGCCGTGGTGATCGGCGCCGGCAGCATCGGCGTCGAGGCGTGCATCAGCCTGACGAGACGCGGGATCAAGGCCACGCTGCTGGAGCAGCTCGGGCAGGTGATGCCCACCGTCTTCGATGCGGAGGCGGCCGAGATCGTCCAAAAACGGATCGAGGATCTCGGGATCGACGTGCTCACCGGCGAAAAGGCGCTGAAGTTTACCGGCGACAAGCGTGTCACGGGCGTCGTGACCGACAACCGCGAGCTTTCCTGCGACATGGTCGTGCTGTCGGTGGGCGTCCGTCCGCAGACCGAACTCGCCGTCCAGGCGGGACTCAAGATCGGTGAACTGAAGGGGATCCGTGTCGACGAGACCATGATGACCAGTGCCAAGGACGTCTACGCCGCCGGCGACGTCGCGGAGACCCACGACATCGCTCGGAACGCCTATTTCCTCAATGCGATCTGGCCGTGCGCCTTCGAGCAGGGCCACTTCGCCGGTCTCAACATGGCCGGCCGGAAGAGCGCCTATCCCGGTTCCTACCGGAGAAACTCCATCGGAAATTTCATCGGAATTCCCGCCATCTCCATGGGGGTGACCCATGCGGAATCCTGCGCGATGGCCTCCGAAGAGGATGAATTCCGGGAGATCCGTGTGAGAACAAAGGACGCCTATAAGAAACTGGTCCTTCGGAACGGAAAAATCATCGGGGCGATTCTGGTCGGCCAGACCCAGAAGGCCGGGCTCATGTCGATCCTGCTTAAAAAGCAGGTCAACGTCGCCGATTCCATCCCGCTGCTGATGAGCGACCGCTTGAATTTCATGGATCTGCTGCCGATCCTCAGGAGGAACGCCGATCAGTTCAGCGAACCGGAATACAAGGAGCTGATGGATACCGGACTGTAATAATATGGGGTCAGGTCTTGGGTCTTGAATTTGAGCGGTTTGAAATTCAAGACCCAAGACCTGACCCCGTTCACACCAGGAGGAAAACGTGAAGGTATTAATGGTAGACAAAGAAAAGTGCACGGGATGCCATCAGTGCGAGCTCTGGTGTGGAACGGAAATCGCCTCCACATCCAAAGAGCTGGCCAGGGCGATCAACGAGGAGCCCCATCCGGTGCCGAGGGTCTATGTCGAGGGTAAGCCGTTCGCACTGCAGTGCCGGCATTGCGAAAGCGCGCCCTGCCTGGACGCCTGTCCCAACGGAACCATGCGCCGCGATCCGGAAACCGGGCTGATCTATGTGAACGAACAGACCTGCATCGCCTGCTGGATGTGCGTCATGGTCTGTCCGTTCGGAATCATCAACCCTTCATCATCCATGAAGGTGGCGATCAAGTGCGACCGTTGCCGCAACATGGGCTATCCGATTTGTGCGGAGGTCTGTCCCACCGGGGCCCTCTCCCTCGTGGAGCGAAAGGATTATCGGAAGAAGAAGTTCTAACAAGGCAGGATGCTATCATAATTTGACCGATGACCGGATGGGTAGCGGAACGGAACGTCGGGGACATGTGGGGACACCTTGCCGCAAGGTGTCCCCAAGCCCGAGGGAACGGAACGTGTCCCCGGAACATAAGAAAGGAGATTTACAATGGAATTCATCCAGAAGAAGACCGCCGACAATGCAGCAGAACATTTCCTGGTGAAAGCGGCAGACAGGGGTACGAAATTGGCGTGGGACCGTTTCGAGGGACAGCTTCCCGAATGCGGGTTCTGCGAATCGGGATTAAGCTGCCGGGATTGCCTTCAGGGGCCGTGCATCAGCCACCCCTTCCGGGATGTCAACAAGCTGGGCGTTTGCGGAAAGGATAAGGATATCCTGGCCGTGCAGACACTTTTGAAACTGGTCCTGAAGGGGACGATGGCCTCCCTGGACCAGGTCAGTGATTTTGTGGAAGGGGTCGCCTCCGGGGCCGTGAAGCCGAAGGACAAGGCGGAAGCGGATCGGATCATCGCCGGGATCGGAGCCCTGCTAAAGGAGGGCGGCGCCGGCCTGAAGAAGGCCTTCCCGAAGGCCCTGCTCGCAGCCTGGGAAGAGGCGGGGATCTACCCGCAAGGGGTGGCCAAGGATCTCTTCAAGGCCTCCCAAAAGGTGGAGGGCGGTGTCGCCGGCGTCGAGGAGACGCTGTTCTGGGCCTTCAAGGCCGCGCTGATGGGCGCCTTCGCGCAGAAGCTCCAGGGCGGGCTGAAGAGGGCCGTTTTCGGCGGTGCGCCGGCCGAGGTCGAGGTCAATATGGGCGTGCTGAAGAAGGACGCCGCGAATATTCTTCTCTATGGGCGTTTCTCGCCGGTCCTGAAGGCGAAGATCGCGGCCGCGGCGGCAAAGAAAAAGGTGAACGTGGCGGGCGTCTGCACGGATCCGCTCCTTGCGCCGTATGCGTTCGCTCCGGTGACGAGCTACGGTTCCCAGGAACTGCCGCTGATGACCGGTGCCGTCGACCTGATCGTGACCGGCGACCAGTTTGTCAATCCGTCGGTCGCCGCGATCGCCGCAGAGTACAATACGGTGGTTGTCCCGACGGAGGCCTTGAAGGGCCGGAATCCGGAGGCCTTTGCCAACGAGATCGTGGAGAAGGCGGTGAACGCGTTTCAGTTCCGCCGCGCGATCGTGCGGGATATCCCGGAGGCAAAGGAGTCCGCACTGATGGGGCTTTCCGCGGCGGATCTCGACGTGAAGAAGATCGCCGCTGCGCTGAACGAGGGGAAGGTCAAGGGGATCGCGATCCTCGCGGGGACCAACAACGTGAAATTCACACAGGACCTGCCCTTCGTGGCGATGGCGCAGGAGCTCCTGAAGGACGACATACTCTGCATCTCCGAAGGCGATGCGAGCGTCAGTCTGGCAAAGTACGGTTTCCTGAACCCCCGCCAGTGCGGTAAGCACTGCGGCGAGGGCGTGGCAAAGCTCCTCCAAGCCGCCGGAAAGAACCTCCCGGCCGTTCTCGACCTTGGGTATGCGGAGAACGGCGGCCTGGCCGAGTTTCTGTTGGCGCTCTCCGCGGCCGCCAGGAAGGACTTGAAGGAGCTGCCGGTGCTGGCCTGCTTCGCCGAGGCCAACCGGAGCGCCGAGGTTGCCGAGGCGCTCGGCCTGGTGGCGATGGGCGTTTCGACCTTCTTCTGGCCCAGCCTGCCGGTGACGGGGAGCCCGAAGACGATGGAGGCCCTCGGGAAACTCTGCGGCGAAAAGTTCGGCGCGAAGCTGATCGTCCATACGGACAAGAAGATGGAGCCGCTGGCTAAGGCGAGGATGATTCGGGAGGTCTTCAACCGCGTGGAGGATCCGAGCCTCAAGGATCATCCCTGGACCGACTGGAAGAGCTAGGGTGAAGGGAGTGAGGGGTATCATGTCCTATCCGAGTGGACGTCATTTCTTGCAGATTCCGGGACCGACGAACGTGCCCGAGCAGGTGCTCCGGGCGATGGCAAAACCGACCATCGATCACCGGGGTCCGGAATTCAAGGCGCTGGCCCTGGAGGTGCTGGGCGGGCTCAAGCCGATCTTCAAGACGGCCGGACCGGTCGTCATCTTTGCGTCGTCGGGAACGGGCGCCTGGGAGGCGGGGCTGGTCAACACGCTCTCTCCCGGCGACAAGGTACTGATGTTCGAGACGGGTCACTTCGCGACCCTCTGGAAGAACATGGCCGTCCGGCTGGGTCTGGAGGTCGATTTCGTCCCCAGCGACTGGCGGCACGGCGCCGATCCCGCCGTCGTCGAGGCCAAGTTGGTCGAAGATAAAGATCATCGGATCAAGTCGGTCATGGTCGTCCACAACGAGACCTCGACCGGCGTGACGAGCCGGATCGCCGAGATCCGGAACGCGATCGACCGCACCGGCCATCCGGCGCTCTTCATGGTCGATACGATCTCCTCCCTCGGTTCGATCGACTACCGCCATGACGAGTGGGGCGTCGATGTGACGGTCGGCTGCTCGCAGAAGGGGCTGATGCTGCCGCCGGGGCTCGGCTTCAATGCGATCAGTGACAAGGCGCTGGCCGCGGCGAAGACCGCGAAACTTCCCAAGTCTTACTGGGGATGGGAGGAGATGCTGACCGCCAATCAGGGCGGCTTCTTCCCCTCGTCTCCTGCGACCAATCTGCTTTACGGCCTCCGGGAGGCCCTCCGCCTGCTTGCTGAAGAGGGGCTCAACAATGTCTTCGCCCGCCACAAGCGCCACGCCGAGGCGACGCGCCGGGCGGTCCGGACCTGGGGGCTGGAAAACCTCTGCCTCAATCCGGAGGAGTACAGCCCGGTCCTGACGACGGTCGTGATGCCGGGTTGGAAGGGCGCCGACGCCTACCGCGCGGCGGTGCTCGACAAGTTCAACATGTCCCTGGGCAGCGGCCTGGGAAAACTGAAGGATCAGGTGTTCCGGATCGGCCATTTGGGGGAATTCAACGATCTGATGCTCGTAGGCACGCTCGGCGGCGTCGAAATGGGGTTTGCCCTGACGGGCGTGACCCATCAGCAGGGTGGCGTCATGGCGGCGATGGATTACCTTGCCGCCCATTGAACAACCGTGGTATGAATTCATCAGCGGCACGGCAGACTCTCCCCATCGAAGGGAAGTTCCGTGGAATCAGGCAACAAAAAAGGGGATTTCAACAACAAAGAAAGGGGATTGTTATGAAGAAGAATCGAATGTTCATCGTTTCACTGGCGACGATCTTGTTGCTGTGCTTTGCCGCTTCCGGCTGGACGGCGGCGCCGCCCAAACCCAAGGGATACCCGGAGCGGCCCATCGAAGTCGTCGTGCAGTACGGCGCCGGCGGCGGCAGCGATATCTTCGTCCGGAGTCTTTTTAATGCGGCCCGCAAGGATATCGGTGTGTCCGTCAATGTGACAAACATGACCGGCGCCGCGGGGGTGAAGGCCTCCAACTACGTCCTCGATCAGCCCGCCGACGGGTACACGATCTACAACTTCAGCCCCGAACAGCTGATCAACACGGTCATGGGGCGGGAGGACTACAGGGCGTTCGCCCCTCTGGCCAACGTGCAAATGGATGAGAGTATCTTCTATGTCCGGGCGGAGAGCCCCTTCAAGACGATTCAGGATGTGATCAAATTTGCCAAGGCGAATCCCGGCAAGCTCCAGTTCACAGGCACGAC
>JAURXV010000059.1 GCA_030654195.1 Syntrophales bacterium
AAGAAAACAATGGCAGCTTTTCTTTCCGCGGGGGAATAAAAGTTGATGGGTCTCTTAAGCCGGTGGGGAAAAAGATAAAGTAACGATCAGGTGGGTCTGTTTATCGGTGCGGGGTGGGTCCATGCCTCATCGGCGGTGGCACTTGTATGCCTTCACATTTGATTTCCGTATCAGTTTTCATTTTTAGCAAACTGAAGTTCCGAAAGTGGCGCAGGACAAGGGGACAGAGGTGCGATGGTTAGGGTTTAGCCGGGGCAAATCCCGGATATACTTGAGAAAGGTCATGCCTTTCATTTGCCATCATGGTGCACCTCTATCCTCTTTGTCCCGCGCCGCCTGCATATGATTGATTTTTCACGGGCAGTCCTATATGGGATGTTCTGCAAAGAAAAACCCTATAGAAAAAATCCTGGAAAGGACACTGCCCGTGAAGAATTCCTTTGTGCAACAATTCTCCCAGAATATCAAGTTCAAATACAGTTGCTTCGATCGTGTCGTCCTGCGGGGGTACATCCGGTGGCTGTTCTTTCCAGGCGGCGTGGTCAAGTTTCTCAGGTTGATGGGATTCAGGAAGCTCTCCAATGGCGTCATGCGCATCTTGACCGACCAGTTGAACGCCCATATCCTGAAGGTGGCCCAGGCGAAGGAGATCCCCATTCACTGGTGGCCTTCGGTGGACGGTGGAAAGGATGGCGCCAAGCAGAAGTTTGTCCAGGAGAAATACGCCCGCCATGACGCCGGTAGAGGGGATCGCCTATATTGCATCCTGACGGACAAAGAACCGGTGCGCACCTTTGCATGCCGGGAACTCACCTCCCCAAACGTGGGGAAATACGAAAAACTCTACGATTGCCGCAAACCCGTGAAGCAGTACTACATCTACTTCCACGACCAGCTTCTGGGAGGGCCCTGCTATCTGAAAATCTCATCGTATCTGCCCTTCCAGTGCGAATTCTATTTCAACGGCCACAACGCTATTCAGGTCCAATTAGACAAGCAGGGCATTCATTACCGCCGCCATGACAATGCTTTCGTGGATGTGGACGATCCGGAAGCCATCCGCAAGGCGGTGGAGTCACTCCATGGCCGGGCGGTCCTCAACAGGGTCACTTACTGGATGAATCTCTTCTTCAAGTTCGACAAAGGGAAATATTCTACCTGCTCCAAGTATCTCCAACATGAGTGGTATCTCTCCCAGGTGGAAATCTCCTCCAATATCGTGTTTCGATCAGCGCGCTTCTGCACCAGTCTCTTTGAAAGGATCCTGGATAAGTTCCAACGCCTCGGATTGCCCGAGAGCATCACCCAAATCTTCAGCCGTAGGCCCCATCGCGGCTCCCAATCCAAGACCTTCTGGAGACTCTACGACAATAACGCCTGCATCAAACACTGGTTCCGAGGCAACTCCATCAAGCAGTACAACAAAACCGGCTTTTTCATTCGCACCGAAACCACCATCAACCACCCCAAATCGCTGGGGCTGCAAAAGCCTGTCCTTTTTCTTCAGGCCTGTCTGTGGAAGGGTGTCGAATGCAACAACCGTTTTCTGGACTGCTGCGCCGATGTGGACGTCTCCTCCATCGCTGACCAGGAACCTGACATCTTCACCAAGCCCGTGACCGACCCGGCAGGACATCGCGTCAGCGCCCCCGACTTCAGAAAGGACCGCCAAACAGCTCTGGCCAAAGAACTTCTCAAACCCAAGTACCATGTTTACGGATTCAAGACGGCTGATCTGCATAAAAACCTCGCCGGCCATTTCCGAAATCCTGCACAAATCCGCTATGAGATGAACAAATTGAAGGCAAGGGGCGTGCTGAAAAAACACGATAAGCAATCATTTTATGTGGTTACCCAAAAGGGGTTCTCCTATCTGTGGCTGCAAATTTGCTCCGGCAACTTCTTCAAAAACCCAATGATTTCAAGGACCATAAAAAATGACGCCCTCCAACTCGCTGCGCAACCCTCACAAATCGAAGCAGCCTATGACTCCATCCAGAGAGGATTATCTCAATTAACCCAACAACTTGCCATCATTCCTTGCTCATGAAAAAACGCGAATTTTTCTTACGTTTTTGAAGCTAAAAGCATATACGCTTGGCAGAGAGATACAGATAGCTCATAAAACAATATCCTGTCAACGATTATCCACAAAACGATTGACATTAACTATCATCAACTGTAGGTTATAGTCGCATAACAAACTATAGAATGATGTTTTTCACCTTGTATTTGAGGGGTTCCTTATGCAAATTGGATCAGATTCTGTCCTGACCATCCAAGAGTTGGCAGTCTACCTGAAGATCCCGAAGTCGACACTCTACAAGCTCGTCCGAGAAGGCAAGATCCCCGCCCAGAAGATCGGCCGGCACTGGCGTTTCCGGAAAGAAGCCATTGATCGCTGGCTGGAAGAAACGTGGGTGAACAAGCCTGGCGCAGGAGGGAACCGTTAATGGCGGAGCCACTCGCCGATAGGATCATACAACGAATCGGGCAAGCGGCCGAGCTGTATCACCGTCTCGTCATGCTGGTGGCCCCGGCGGGTATGGGCAAAACCGCCGCACTCCAAAATGTGCATGAGCGCACGGCGGCTCCGCTGGTCAACGTCAACCTCGAGCTTTCTCGGCGCATGCTCGACCTCACCGAGCGCCAGCGGGCGTTACAGTTGCCCCGCCTCCTCGCAGAGATCGTGGGCGCATCCCCAGCCGAAGTGATTCTGCTGGACAACATCGAGGTTCTCTTCGATGTCTCGCTCAAGCAGGACCCGCTGCGACTCCTGCAGGGGCTCTCACGGAACAAGACAGTGGTTGCGGCCTGGGGCGGCTCCATCGACGGCGAGCACATGGTCTACGCGACGCCGGACCATCCCGAATACAGACGATATCCCTTACGAGATTTCCTGGTAGTGAACCCGGAGGCCATTGCATGAAGACAAGGAACGAAAGCGCAAGGGGGGCAGACGCGATGACAAAAGGCACGCCCGACGGGGGCGAACCACGGAAAGCGAGCATCAAATACGGAGACCTGATCCAGTTCGAGCCTATCGAGTCGGTGGTTCAGTTGCGGGACGCGGACGATGCCGCCGCTGCCCGGCAGCTTGTCCAGACCTATGTCATCTCCGAGGAGATGGCCGAGAAGCTGGTCAACCTGGTCGTTCCTCAGCTTCAGTTCGACCAGCCCATGGATAACAAGGGGCTGCTGGTCGTCGGCAATTATGGTACCGGCAAGTCGCACCTTATGTCTGTGATTTCCGCCCTTGCCGAAAACGGAGATCTCGCGACCCATTTGAAAGACAAGAGCTTGGCGAGTGCCGCGCGCAAGATCAGCGGACGTTTCAAGGTGGTCCGAACCGAAATCGGCGCGACTACCATGTCCTTTCGCGACATCCTCGTGGCCGAACTTGAGGAGCACCTGGCCGCAATGGGCGTGTCTTATTCCTTCCCGCCCGCGGACAAGGTATCCAACAACAAACGCGCCTTCGAGGAGATGATGGCCGCTTTTCACCAGGTGTTTCCCGACCATGGCCTGCTCCTGGTGGTGGACGAGCTGCTCGACTACCTGCGCTCGCGCAAGGACCAGGAGCTGATCCTCGACCTCAACTTCCTGCGCGAGATTGGCGAGGTCTGTAAGGACCTACGATTCCGATTCATCGCCGGCGTCCAGGAAGCCATCTTTGACAGCCCTCGCTTCTCCTTCGTGGCCGACAGCATCCGCCGGGTGAGGGACCGCTTCGAGCAAATCCTCATCGCCCGCAAGGACGTCAAGTTCGTGGTGGCCGAGCGTCTGCTCAAAAAGACCGCCGACCAGCAGGTGAAAATCCGGGAGTATCTGACTCCCTTCGCCAAGTTCTACGGCCGCATGAACGAGCGCATGGACGAGTTTGTGCGCCTCTTCCCCGTTCACCCTGACTACATCGACACTTTCGAGCGGGTCACCGCGGTGGAAAAGCGCGAGGTTCTCAAGACCCTGTCTCTGGCCATGAAGAAGCTCCTCGGCCAGAAAGTGCCCGATGACCGGCCGGGAGTCATTGCCTACGACGGCTACTGGACAACACTTCGAGAGAACCCTTCGTTCCGGGCGAATCAGGATATCAAAGCAGTTATCGACTGCAGCCAAATTCTTGAATCTCGCATCGAGCAGGCGTTCACTCGTCCGGTTTACAAGCCGTTAGCGATGAGGATTATCCACGCATTATCGATAAACAGATTAACCACTGGTGACATTAAATTACCTATAGGGGTTACTGCGGAGGAGCTGCGGGACGGGCTATGTCTATACCAGCCCGGCATGGAGGATCGTGATCAGCCTGCCGAAGATTTGCTCACACATATCGAGACCGTACTGCGGGAAATTCACAAGACGGTGAGCGGACAGTTCATCTCGTCCAATCCGGATAATCGCCAGTACTACCTCGATCCCGGGAAGATTGACGACTATGATGCCCTGATCGAGAAGCGGGCTGAGAGCCTTGAAGATCATGAACTCGACCGTTACTACTACGAAGCGCTCCGGCGGGTTATGGAGTGCAACGACCAGACCTACGTGACGGGCTACAAGATTTGGCAGCATGAGCTCGAATGGTTGGAGCGCAAGGCCGCGCGCCAGGGATACCTCTTCTTCGGCGCGCCCAACGAGCGCTCCACGGCGGTGCCACCGCGGGATTTCTATGTCTACTTCATCCAACCCTTTGATGTGCCGCACTTTAAGGACGAGAAAAAGCCCGAGGAGCTGTTCCTGCGCCTGACGAACACGGACGAGGAATTCCGCACCGCGCTTCGTAATTACGCTGCAGCCCTGGACATTGCATCCACAGCGTCGGGCCACGCCAAGTCCTCCTACGAATCCAAGGCTTCAATCTTCCTGCTCGACCTCGTGCAATGGCTCCAGAAGAACATGACCACGGCCTTCGAGGTTACCTACCAGGGGCGCTCCAAATCGCTGACCGAGTGGGCCAAGGGCAAGTCCATCCGCGAGCTTTCGGGCATCGGCACCCACGAGCGCATCAACTTCCGTGATCTCGTGAATACTATCGCTGGTATCTGTCTCGGGACCAGATTCCAGGACCAGGCTTCGGAATACCCGTTCTTCCCGGTGCTCATTACCGGAGCGAACCGGGCCCAGGCCGCGCAGGACGCGCTGCGCGCCATCGCCGGACAGAACCGCACCAAGCAGGCCACCGCGGTGCTGGACGCCCTTGAGCTTCTCGATGGGGAGCGGCTCGATCCCTACCGTTCCAAGTACGCCAAGCACATCCTCGGCGTCGCCAAAAAGAAGGGCCACGGCCAAGTGGTCAACCGCTCCGAGCTGATTCAGGACGATAAGGGCGTAGAGTATTTGGGGGCCGATAAAGGATACCGGCTCGAACCAGAATGGGCCGCGGTTATCCTGGCTGCGTTGGTCTATGCCGGCGAAGTCGTGCTTTCCATCCCAGGCAAGAATTTTGAATCAACGGATCTCCAACAGCTTGCGTCTAAAGACATAGGGGAACTTGTCAATTTTAAGCACATCCAGCAGCCGAAGGTGCCGAACATCCAGGCCATTAAGGCCGCTTTCGAATTGCTTGGACTTGCCCCAGGAATGGCGCAGATGGCAGTTGAGCAGGGCAAGGACGAGCCGGTTCAAGAACTGCAGAAGGCCGTTACCAAAATCGTGGAGCGCCTGGTGCTCGTGCAGCAGAGCCTGCAGACCGGGCTGTTCTTCTGGGGCCGAAGCCTGCTGGCCGAGGACGAAGTCCAAAAGCTGCGTGCCAAACTGGACGGGACAAAGGTCTTTCTCGAATCACTACAGGCCTACACCTCACCCGGCAAGCTCAAGAACTTCCGCTACGACGCATCGGAAGTGACGGCGCATCGGGACGGGCTCAGTTCCCTTGCCGAGATCAAATCGCTTGAGGATCTGGTGGTCGACCTCGGGTCCACGGCATCGTACCTCTCCACCGCCGAGGCGGTCCTGCCCACAGGCCACGAGTGGATCGACAAGATGAAGACGGCGCGGGATGAGGTCTTGGCCCAGATCGGCGACCCGGCCAAGCGGAGAGCTGCGGCATTCCGCCAGCAGACACAGCGTAAGCTCGGCGACCTCAAGAAGGCCTACCTGCTGGCCTACCTCGCCATGCACGCCAAGGCACGCCTGGGTGTAACCGAAGACAAGCGCAAGGCGAAGCTGTCTGTTGATGAGCGCCTGGGAACGCTCAAGAAGCTTGCCACGATTGAACTCATGCCGCGCCAGCAATTGACTGAATTCCAAAGACGCCTTGGGGAACTGAAGAGCTGCTTCGCGCTCACCGAGCGGGAAATGGAAGCATCGCCGGTCTGCCCGCATTGCAACTTCAAACCGGGCGCGGAACCGCCTGCGGCTCCCGCGGCGACAATGCTCGACGCCTTGGACGGCGAGCTCGATAAACTGGTCGAGAACTGGACCCAGACGCTGCTTGCCAACCTCGAAGACCCGACCACCAAGGGCAACCTGAGTCTGCTCAGACCCGAGCCGCGCAAGCTGGTGGACGGCTTCATTAAGAAGCGGACCATGCCGGACGACCTGGATCAAGATTTCATCCACGCCCTGCAGGAGGCGCTCTCCGGGCTCATCAAGGTCCCGGTCAAGATCGCGGACCTGCGTGACGCCCTGCTCTCGGGCGGCTCACCGGCCACCCCGGCGGAGATGAGGAAACGGTTCGAGGAATACCTGGACCACCTCACCAAGGGCAAGGAGCCCGGCAAAGTTCGGATCGTTTTGGAGTGAATAAAATGCGAAACTTGTCGGAAATCCGCTCATTGTTGGACGAACTCGAACACCGGCCGGCGGATGCCCTGGAGGATCAAGACCTCGACTTCAAGGAATGGAATAGTCACAGCATGGCTGATGCCGTGAGACTGGTCGTCGAAATGGCGATCTGTATGGCCAATGGCGGAGGGGGTGCGGTAGTCTTCGGCGTCAACGACAAGGCCATGGGCCGGGCAAATGCAATCCTTGGCGTTCCGCCGGAAGTGGATGTGAACCGGCTAAAGAAAGCTGTCTATGACTCCACCGATCCCAAGCTGACTCCGGTCTTTCAGGAACTCACCGAGCCGGAAGGAACCGGGCGCCTCATCGTTATGCAGGTCTATCCAGGTCTGCCGCCATATACGGACACCAGCGGTCGCGGGACGATCCGCGTGGGCAAAGACTGCCAGCCCCTCACCGGCACCGTGCGTCGGAAGATCATGGTCGAGACCGGCGAGACAGACTTCACCGCCGTTGAAGTTGCAGAGCCGATTGAAACGCTTCTGTCCGCTTCCGCATTGGAACAACTGCGGGCGAACGCCCGGCGGGAAAAGGCGCCCGATGACCTCCTGAACCGATCCGATCGTGACCTCTTAGGCGCGCTTGGACTCATCCGAAATGGACGATTACTTCGAGCCGGTGTTCTCCTTGCCGGAAACAGCGACGCTATTCGCAGCTCATTTGCCGGCTACGTTTGGACCCACCTGCGTATGTCTTCCGACACGGACTATTCGGACCGCGCCGACGGCAGCGAGGCTATCCCCATAGCGCTGGACCGTATCCTCGACCGAATCATGGCAGACAACCCCATCACCACGGTCCGACAGGGCCTGTTCCACTTTGAAATCCGCACGTATCCCGAAATTGCCCTGCGCGAGGCCATTCTCAACGCCCTCGTTCACGCCGACTACCGGATCCCCGGTCCGATCCTGGTCAAACAGTTCCGGGACAAGTTGGAGATCAGCAACCCCGGGGACTTGCCGGGCGGGATCACCCCTGAAAACATCCTGCGCCACGAACCCGTCCCGCGAAACCCTGCCTTGGTGGATGCCTTGACCCGACTGCGCCTTGTAAACCGTAGCAACCTCGGTGTGCGTCGGATGTACCAGGCGCTTCTCATCGAAGGAAAGGAGCCGCCTGCCATTCTCGACGAAGGCCAGGCCGTACGCGTCGTCTTTCGGGCATCCGACCTGTCCGCGCCGTTCCGGATGTTCGTCGCTGAAGAAGCAGACCGCGGCCGCATCCTTACCGTCGAATACCTGCTCGTCATTCAGCATTTGCTGCGACAGCCTGAAATTGATACTGCTACCGCCGCTCGGATTACGCAACAAACGGAAGCGGATGCCCGCGAGACACTGAGCAGGATGGAGTCTGAATTTGGCAGCATAGAGCGGGGAGGCACAGGCCGCGGCTCCTACTGGACATTACGAGATGATCTGCATCGCCGGCTGTCTGCCTCCGGCCTTTCTGAACGTGACCGCAGGATTGACTGGGATGCGGCCAAGACAAGGGTTCTGAGTGTCTTGATGGACAGGGCAAGACGGGGGGGACCAGGACTGAGCAACAGGGAAATTCGACAGATCACTCATCTTGATCGGTTCCAGGTGATCCGAATGATGAAAGAACTTATGGCCGAGAACTCAGGAATCGGGAAACCGGGAAAAGGAAGGAAAGCATGCTATATAATCGCAAAAGTTGCGCAGAAAATGTGACGGTAAATGTTCCATTCACATTTCTTGTCACATTCATTGGCGCATATGTGAGTGAAAATGTGACTATCACATTGTAACAGCATTATCGGCGATTATATGAACAAAGATATGCTCGCACGCATAGAAATGTGCATAGAACATCCTGAATGGGTTAAAAAAATGGAGCGGGAACCGGCAAATCTTTTCGGCAACCGGAAAACGTGGACCAGGGTCCTGTAGTATGCATGGTAAAATCAAACAAATTAGGAAGATGCGACATGCGAGCTACAAACGGGATGCATAGCCAACACACGAGTGCATCAACCTCTACGAACATACGCGTTGATGCTGTGTCCTTATGTTAAAGAATACAGATAGCACAACGATTCAGCTATTTACGGACAGGCAACCGGATATGTTTGAAAAATCGTACGAAGAAACTCTGAATGAAAAAGCTGATCAACCGGTCGAGTGTCTCGGCATGAACTTCCCGAATGACCAGGCGCGGCGCGAATACTTTCTGGAAAAGCTGCGCGAGAAGCTGCAGGACCCGGAGTTCCGCAAGATCGAAGGATTTCCTGTCGGCACGGACGAGGACATCCTGGCGCTGTCCGACCCGCCATACCATACCGCCTGCCCGAATCCGTGGCTTGGCGATTTTATTGCCTATTGGGAGACGACGAAACGGTGGCGCGGTGAAACGGAGAAGGAGGAAATCCCCGGGTCGCCGCATCCCGGAGTCCCCGATGCCTACCGCAGGGAACCGTTCGCCGTGGACGTAAGCGAAGGGAAGACCGATCCTCTCTACAAGGCCCACGCCTACCACACGAAGGTGCCGCACTTGGCCATCGTGCCTTCTATTCTCCATTATACGGAACCGGACGACGTGGTCCTGGATGGCTTTTGCGGATCGGGGATGACCGGCGTGGCAGCATGGTGGTGTGGCGCGGCGCCGGAGGAATACCGCCGGAACCTGGAGGCGGCATGGAAAAAACAGGGGCGCGGCGAACCGAAGTGGGGCGCCCGGCGCGTGGTACTGAATGACCTCTCCGCGGCCGCGACCTTTATGGCGGCCAATTATAACCTGCCCTTCGACGTAAGCAAGTTCGCCCGGGCGGGGAAACAAATACTGGATGAAGTTGAGCAGGAAATCGGCTGGATGTATGAAACCCTCCATACGGACGGGAAGACGAAAGGCCGCATCGAATACACGGTATGGAGCGAGGTTTTCACCTGCCCCGACTGCGCGGGCGAGGTGGTTTTTCTCGACGAGGCCCTGGACGTGGAGACCAAGCGTGTCCGAGAGACGTTCCCTTGCCCCCATTGCGGGGCGGGGCTGTCCAAGCCCAAGCTGGATAAGCTCTACGAGTCGAAGCTGGACGCCGTGCTGGGCGAAACCATTCGCACCTCGAAACGCAAGCCAGCGCTGATTTGCTACGAAGTCGCCGCAAAGCGCTACACCAAGAAGCCCGATGTCGCCGATCTCGCCCGCCTCGAAAAAATCGCGGCGTTGCCGTTGCCGTCCGACATTCCGACCATCGAAATCCCACCCATGCACATGACCCATGAACGGGCGCGGATGGACTACTCGGGAATCACCCACATCCACCACTTCTTTCTTCCCCGGGCGGCGCATTCACTCGCGGCGCTCTGGCGCAAGGCCCAGGCCCATCCCGATCCGCGGACCCGCGCCATGCTGCTGTTCTTTGTTGAGCAGGCATTATGGACGGCTTCTGTCCTGAATCGATATCGTCCCACTGGTTATTCTCAGGTCAATCAGTATATGACCGGCGTCTACTACGTTGCCTCCCAGCACGCCGAGTGCAGCCCGCGGTACATCCTGGCGGGCAAATTACAACGCCTGGAAAAGGCCTTCGCCGACGGCGCCGCTTCTGCGGGACAGACGGCCGTCGCCACGGGGTCGGCGGTCCACCTGGGCTTGCCGGACGATTCGATCGACTACATTTTCACCGATCCGCCCTTCGGCGAGAACATCTATTACGCCGACCTGAACTTCCTCGTCGAATCATGGCATCGGGTGGTCACCAACGCCGCGCCCGAGGCGATTGTGGACAGGTTCAAGAAGAAGGGGCTGCCCGAGTACCAACGCCTCATGCAGCGCTGTTTCGCCGAATACCGCCGGGTCCTCAAGCCGGGTCGCTGGATGACGGTGGTCTTTCACAACTCCCACAACGCCGTCTGGAACGCCATTCAGGAGGCGATGCAGGCCGCCGGCTTCGTCGTAGCGGACGTGCGCACCCTGGACAAGAAGCAAGGGTCGTATCGCCAGGTGACCAGCTCGGCCATGAAACAGGACCTGGTCGTTTCCGCCTACAAGCCCAACGGCGGGCTGGAGGAGCGCTTCCGGATCGCGGCCGGCACGGAGGAAGGGGTTTGGGATTTCGTTCGCACGCATTTGAAAAACCTGCCGGTTTTCCTGGCCAAGGATGGCCGTGCGGAAATCATCGCCGAGCGAAAAGCGTATTTTCTTTACGACCGCATGGTGGCCTTTCATGTCCAGCGAGGCGTTTCCGTGCCAATGTCCGCCGCGGAGTTCTCTCAGGGGCTTGTCCGGCGATTTCACGAACGCGACGGCATGTTTTTTTTGCGCGACCAGTCCGCGGAATACGACAAAAAGCGCCTGACCGTGAAGGATGTCCTGCAATTGGAAATCGGGATCGCCAACGAGCCCACGGCCATCGAATGGCTCCGGCAACAACTCACCGCAAAACCGACAACGATCCAAGAGCTTACGCCGGTGTTTCTGAAGGAGACCAGCGGGGGCTGGCAGAAGCATGAAAAGTCCCTGGAGCTGTCGGAGCTTCTGGAACAGAATTTCCTCGTCTGCGACGGGAAAGGGCCGATCCCGCCCCAGATCGTCTCCTGGATGAAGCAGAGCGAACCCCTGCGTAAACAGATTCGGGAGGAGATCAGAAACAAGGAAGCGACTGAAGAGATCACGGGCCTTACGACCCGGAACGGGCATCTCCTGAACCAGGCTAGAGGACGCTGGTACATCCCCGACCCGAACAAGGCCGGTGACCTGGAGAAGCTGCGCGAGCGGGCCCTGTTGAAAGAATTTTGGGATTATTTGCCGACGGGATACAAACCGACCAAGCCCGATATCAAGGAAGGATTCATCCCCGGCCTCGAACCCGATCAGGAACCGTTGCCGCGGGGCAAGAAGCTGAAGGTGATCCGATTGGAGGCCGTCCGCGCCGGCTTCAAAAATTGCTGGCAGAACCGCGACTACCGCACCATTATCGCCGTCGCCCAACGAATCCCCGAAAACGTCCTTCAGGAGGATGCAAAGCTCCTGATGTGGTACGATCAGGCATTGACGAGGACTGCGTCATGAGCATGCCGGATTTTCAACCTTGTTATGACTTTTCGGGACCGAACGAAAGCATATTGCTTGCCGATCGCCCCGCGTCATTCTCCGTGGACAATACAGATTATGAAGGAAGAGCTGAGGTCCGGCTGGACTTACAGCCAAGGGCAAATATTCATATTTACGGGATGTTTGGAAATATACCTTTCCCAATAGTCGCACAGTGCTTTTCCAGGCAAAAGGAAATCTCTTCATTCTCCGTTGGAGGAAAGAACGTCCCTGGATGTGCTCTCAATATCGGTGGCGATCAACAAGATCAAACCATGACCTTAACGTGGGCACCTAAATCGGAACCTGTTATCGGGACTGGCGATGACGCGGCAACGGCCATGAGTTACATCGTTTTTCATCTATTCAATTTCAAAGATATTATTGGAATGCGGCGCAGTGTAGTGAAAGCTAATGGCTCGACTGTCGCGCACGTCGACCTTGAAAGTGAAGGATGGCAGGTCGAAATAAAGTCGTTGCCCAATACAGATGATTCTTTTAAATATATGAATGAGATTGGAGGGTTTTGTCTCACACATATCGGTTGTCTCAAGCATAAAGACAACTCGTTATTCGATGGGAAATCGGCATGGCATGCACTGGATGCATTGCGGTATTTTTTCTCCTTTTCAAGAGGTTGTTGGTGTGGGCCAGTCTGCACGGTTGGATTTGATGACTCTGAGAATCGTGTCTGGGAATGCTGGTCATCACCGAAAGATGCCTGGCATTTCTGTTACTCGTGGTTCGATCGCCATCACTGTGAACAACTTTCGGCGCTCTTCCCAGGATTTATTGCCAAGTGGCATCAAGAAAATTGGCGTGAAGCGCTTCGTGAAGTGATCTATTGGTACCTCAACAGCAATAACTCTTCGCGGGGAATCGATGCCGGCATCATCCTGACGCAAGCCGCGATAGAGCGGTTATCTTACGAGTATGCCGTCAAAGACCGGAGGCTAATAGAGGCAAAGGGATTTAAAGATCTGAAGGCTTCCGACAAGTTCAGGCTTCTTTTCTCTTCTCTGGATATTTCCATAGATATCCCCAATGCCACGTCTGAGATGAGGAAGCTTGCCAAACAATGCAAATGGGCAGACAGTCCCCATGCACTGACGGAGATACGCAATTCCCTTGTTCATCCGGAAAATAAACAACACGCTCAATTCCACAATGCCTACTTTGAAGCGTGGAGACTTGGGCTTTGGTTCCTGGAATTGGCGCTACTACGGATTTGCGGCTATAGCGGATCGTACAGCAATCGACTCACTGCAAAGATTGTCGGCCAAGTTGAGGAGGTGCCATGGCTCCAGTGACTTCAAACTGGCACTGCGAAGTGGGCATCAGCCATGAATAGCTGGCGCGATCAAATTCTGAAGGAGTTCACCCCGAAGGTCGCTCGACTCACCCTGGTGGCCGACCCGGACGGGCTTTTGCTCGAAGAGGGGATTCTCGAAGGCATCCGCGAGCGAGGATTCGAGCTGATCCCGTTTGAAGACCACATCGCGTTTCGCTACGCCTACGAATCGAAGTTCCGATCCCGCTGGGACCGGGGCGAGCACACGGACCTCGTTGTCGTATTGCGCTCCCCTGCCAGCGACCTCAGCGGGTTGCCCTACGATCTCCTCCAGGCCGGCCGCAGGCTCTCGTTCAATCTCGGCGACATCTTCCCGAACCTCAGCTACCCGGTCGTGACCGCTCTGGACCGTGGGGACCTCGATACCTTGTATGAGGCGCAGAAAAGACATGCACCCGGCCAGTTGGGCGACAACGCTACCAAGGAGTTCGTCCTCCGGCACGTCTTTGAAATCGCACCCGAACTGATCAAGCAGCCATCGGACCTCCTACGCGTGCTTCTACGCCGTCACTACCGCAGCCAGCGCATTCCGACTGTGCTGGACGAGCGGTTCATCCAACTCCTGCGCCAGCGCACCCTCTTCGACGACTGGCCGCTTGAGACGCTGGTTTCGGACCGGGAGGCCTTCTTCGCATTCCTCCAGGAGCGCTGGCCGATATTCCTCGATCGTGAAGCAACCAAAGGGGCATCCGGTGTTCGTGAAGACGAGAAGTCCTACAGTCTGGCCATTGAGGGACCTGTCGATCTGCCATTCGACCACCATGACATCCGGGTCTACATCGACAACCTGTTCGTCGATGGTTTGCTGCACTCCGTGTCACACGAACATGCAGGAACCCTGTCCAAGACCTGGGTAGGCATCGGCGTTCGAACCGCCCCAATCGAGGACAGGGCCCGTCGCCTGGGCAAGCTCATCGACAGCCTGCAGACATCCATTCCGGCCGATGACGCAAAGCACACGGACTGGTTCCACTTTGCCCGTGGATGGGCGGAGCTGGTTCTGCTCATGAACGAGCAACCCGATGCCGTCCTCGGGGAAACGAACGAGCACGCAAAGAGCCTGCAGGCACAGGTGGACGCTGGTTTTGCAGCCTGGCTCTTCAAGCGGTACGCCGGGCTTGTCAACCTGCCGCCGGCGCCTCCGGTCATGCTGCATCACCTCCCGCGGTTTCTTGCCCGTCAGGTGGGAGAAGATCGTAACGCGAAGATCGCAATGATCGTCGTGGATGGCCTTGCCATGGACCAATGGCTGGTGGTCCGTAGCGCGCTCGCCTCAAGGCAGCCCGGTTTCCGATTCCGGGAGCAGGCTGTCTTCGCCTGGATTCCTTCGCTCACATCCGTTTCGCGCCAAGCTGCCTTCGCCGGCAAGGCTCCCATCTTTTTCCCGAACAGTATCCAGACCACAGACAAGGAACCTGCACTATGGGCGCAGTTCTGGGCGGATCAGGGCTTCACGCCAAACGAGGTCGTGTACATCAAGGGACTGGGCGACGGCAGTCTGGAGAGCGTTTCCGAAGCGCTTTCTCATCCCAAGGCAAGGGTCGCCGGGCTGGTCGTGGACAAGGTCGACAAGATCATGCACGGGATGGAAATGGGCATTGCCGGGATGCATAACCAGGTGTGCCAGTGGGCCAAGCAACCGTACCTGAACACACTCCTCGATCTGCTTCTGGATCGGGGCTTCCGTGTCTATCTGACTTCTGATCATGGCAACGTCGAGGCGGAAGGTTGCGGTCGTCCGGCCGAAGGGGCTGTGGCGGACCTGCGCGGTGAACGAGTCCGCATCTATCCCGACGCGGCCCTTCGCGGCAAGGTGAAGAAACGCTTTCCAGCCGCGCTGGAATGGGACCCCGTTGGTCTCCCGGAGGACTATCTCGCTCTCTTGGCTCCTGCACGGCAGGCGTTTGTCCAAGAAAAGCAGCGCACCGTGAGCCATGGCGGCATTTCAGTCGAGGAACTCATCGTCCCTCTGGTTCAAATCGAGAGGAGGGGCGAATGACCAGACGGACAGACCAGATCGGATTCAGTCAGCGCGTGCGTCTGGAATGGCTTGAGCAGACAGCCAACCTGGTATTGGCAGGGAACGACAAAACGGCGGTCAACGATGCCTTGCAGGAGCTGCTGAAGGACAAGGTGTCCGTCGGCGGCCAGGCCGAGCGCGGCAATCGCGAGAAGATCATCACGATTCTCCTGAAGGCGTGGCTGGCGGTTCCGAGCAAACTCGAATCACTGCGTGTCGAAGGTCTGGAACTGCTCAAGCGTCTTCCACGACGCGATCATTTGGCCATCCATTGGGGCATGGTGATGGCCGTCTATCCGTTCTGGTCGGGTGTAGCGGTGCAAGTGGGTCGGCTCTTGAGACTTCAGGGTTCTGCTGCCGCGGCCCATGTCCAGCGGCGGGTCCGCGAGCAATACGGCGAGCGGGAGACCGTTTCCCGAGCAGCCCGTCGTGTGCTGCGCTCCTATCTGGACTGGGGTGTGCTTCAGGAGAGCGGCACAAAGGGAATCTACACCACCGGGATGACGCTGGCCGTTGATGATTTCCGACTGATCGCCTGGATGGCCGAAGCATCCCTCCATGCCCGCGCCAACGGCTCGGCCCCGCTGAAAGATCTGATTGATAGCCCTAACTTTTTCCCGTTCCGGATCAAGTCGATTCATGCCGATAATCTGCTTAAGGCATCACCGAACCTTGATGTCATTCGGCATGGTCTGGACGAGGATTTGGTAATACTGATAAGATAGATTTCATGTACGGATCTTTTCCTTCACCGCCTTGAACTCCCTCCCCCGCCAGATCATATAGATGGCGGGATAGATCACCAGTTCGAGAATGGTGGAAGTGACGACGCCGCCGACCATCGGCGCGGCGATGCGTTTCATCACATCGGCGCCGGTGCCGTGGCTGAACATGATGGGGATCAGGCCGGCCAGGATGACGCTGACCGTCATTATCTTCGGTCGTATCCTCTTGACGGCGCCGTACATGACCGATTCTCTGAGATCATGCAGGCTCTTCAATTTCCCTTCCTTGCGCCATTTCTCATGGGCAAGATCGAGGTAAAGCAGCATGACGACGCCCGTTTCCGCATCCAGCCCCGCGAGCGCGATGATGCCCACCCAGACGGCGATGCTCATGTTGTAACCGAGAAGATAGAGCAGCCAGAAGGAACCGACCAGTGAAAAGGGGACGGCCAGAAGAACGATCATGGTTTTGGTGATGCTCTTGGTGTTGAGAAAGATCAGCACGAAAATGATCAGGGCCGTAAGCGGCAGCACTACTTTCAGCCGTTCGTGCGTTTTCACCAGATACTCGTATTCGCCGCTCCACTCCAGGCGGTAGCCTTCGGGTATCTTCAGGGAGGCCACCTTTTTCTTCGCATCGTCCACGTATCCGCCCACGTCCCGGCCGGAAAAATCCACATAGACATACAACGAAAGGAGCCCCTCTTCACTCTTGATGGCCGTCGGACCTTTGATGATCCGGATGTCCGCAAGTTGCCCCATCGGCACCTGGAGAAGGGGGCGCGCGCCGCCGGCAGAGGGCCCGCCCGTCCCCATTCCACCGCCGGAAGACGGAGCCCCCATTTTCACCGACACCAGCACCCGCTTGAGCTTTTCCAGATCATTCCTCAGCTCCCGCGCATACCTCACATTGACGGTATAACGCTGTCGGCCCTCCACGGTGGTGGTCAGGTTCATCCCTCCCACGGCCGTCTGGACGATCTCCTGCACATCATCCACGCTCAACCCGTAACGGGCTATTTCTTCCCGTTTGATATTGAAATCGAGGAAATATCCGGTTGTGACCCGTTCGGCATAGGCGCTTCTGGTGCCGGGGACATCCTTCACCGCGTTTTCGATCTCCTTCCCGATCCGCTCCAACTCATCAAGATTGGCCCCCAACACCTTGATCCCGACGGGCGTCCGGATGCCGGTAGAGAGCATGTCCGTCCGCGCCTTGATGGGCATCGTGAAGGAATTGGCTACCCCCGGAATGGAGAGGGCGTCGTTCATCTCATTTTTCAGGGTCTCCACGGTCATGCCCGGCCGCCACTCGGCTTCCGGCTTCAGGTTGATGACTGTCTCGAACATCTCGAGCGGCGCCGGGTCGGTGGCCGTTTCCGCCCGCCCGGCCTTGCCGAAGACCTGGGCCACTTCCGGGAACTTCTTCAGCAGTCTGTCCTGCAACTGCAGCAGCTTCGAGACTTCCGTTATGCCCGCCGCGGGCACCGTAACGGGCATGTAAAATAGCGTCCCTTCGTAAAGCGGCGGCATGAATTCCGACCCCAGTTTCATGAAGGGATAGGCGGTCAGGGCCATAATGATCAAGGCGATAACGATGACGCTTTTCCGGAAGCGCAGCGAAACGGCCGCCACCGGCTCGTAGAGCTTGCGGAGGATGATGCTGATCGGGTTTCTGTCTTCATGTCGGATCTTGCCCCGGACAAAAAGGGTCATCAGAACAGGGGTCAGAGTAACGGCCAGAAAGGAGGAAAAGAGCATCGCAAAGGTCTTCGTGTAGGCCAGAGGCTTGAAGAGCCTTCCCGCCTGCGCCTGCAGCGTGAAAACGGGAAGAAAACCGACGCTGATGACGAGAAGCGCAAAGAAAAGCGAAGGGCCGACCTCCTTGGCGGCCTCGATGATCACATCCGTCCGGTTTCCGGGCCTGCCCGCCTCCTCCCACTCCTCCAGTTTTTTATGGGCGTTTTCCACCATGATGATGGAGGCGTCCACCATCGCGCCGATCGCGATGGCGATGCCGCTCAAGCTCATGATGTTGGACGTAAGCCCAAGATAAAACATGCAGATGAAGGAGATGAGGATGGCAATCGGCAGCGTGAGAATCACCACGAGGGCGCTGGGAAGATGGAAGAGAAAGACGATGCAGACCACGCTGACTGCAATCGACAGCTTGAGGATCTCCTCCTTCAAGGTATCGATGGAGCGCTCGATAAGGTCCGAGCGGTCGTAGGTGGTGACGATCTCCACCCCTTTGGGCAGGCTGGGGACGATATCTTTTTTGATTCTCTCCTTGACCCTTTCGATCACATTGAGGACGTTTTCACCAAATCTTACCACGACAATGCCGGCCGCCACTTCGCCCTTGCCGTCGAGTTCCGCTATTCCCCGCCGGATCTCCGGCCCGAGTCGGATGTCGGCCACATCCTTCAGAAGGACCGGCGTCCCCCGGCCATCGGTGCTGACCGCAATCCCGGCCAGATCCTTCAGGCTCTTGATGTAGCCGCGTCCCCGGATCATATATTCGATCCCGGAAAACTCCAGAACCCGGCCTTCCACATCGCGGTTGCTCTTCTTTACGGCCTCCATCACCGCTATCAGCGGGATGTTGTAGGCCAGAAGCCGGTTGGGATCGATGGTGATCTGGTATTGTTTGACAAAGCCGCCCAGGCTGGCTACCTGGGAGACGCCCGGCACGCTTTCGATGGCCAGCTTTACATTATAGTCCTGAATGGTGCGGAGCTCGGCCAGATCGTGTCCGCCCGTCTTGTCGACCACCGCGTAGGAAAAGCCCCAGCCGACGGCCGTGGCATCGGGACCTAAAACGGGATTGACATCCGCAGGGATCTTCGCCTTCACCGCCTGCAGGTATTCCAGAATCCGGCTTCTCGCCCAGT
>JAURXV010000055.1 GCA_030654195.1 Syntrophales bacterium
CGGAAGCGCAGGCGCTCTACGATGCCTGTCCATCGCCACGTAAAACGCTTCTCAAGATCCCGGGTGCAACTCATAACGACATCTTCATGAGAGGGTTCGATGCGTATATGAAGGCGGTCAAAGCCCTGAGTCAGGTAGATCAGTGAGCCCAAGAACATTCTGATGCCCATGATGTTGCCGCGATTGCGTCACGCTGGATCATTTGTGATGGCCGGAAAGGTTGTCGGCTACCTTGTGACGATCCAGTGTTCAAAGCACAAGGCGTTCGTCCATTTTTTAGAGGTTCAAGAAGCCCCAAAAAAATTTCAGGCGCCCATTTCCTCTTTTGTACTTCTTCCTCAAACCGTTTCAGGAATTTTGTCCGCAAACCGGCATCCGGCAGGTCCACGGTCCCCCAGATATACCTTCCCTTCCATGAAAGATCAACGGTCCCATGGTGCGGATCCGCTTTTCAAATATGGCCGATTTATCTTGACACACAATCGCCATTTACATATATTCGGCTCACCCAAAAGCGAGTTCTTATCAAATAATTGGGGGTAGTCTATCTATTGTTTTAGTTACCGGAACCTAAAATCAGATTTTAAAGGAGGGGGAAAATGAGAAAGAGACTCGGGGAAAGTGTTGTGATCGTTGTTGCCGTCATGTTTTTTCTGGTCAGCTTTACGAACATTGCACCGGCGGCTGAAAAACCGATTGTTATCGGCGCACCGCTGGCCACGGCGTTCCTTTACGGATGGGATGCGGAACGGGGCATCAAACTGGCGGTCGAGGAAATTAATGCCGCGGGCGGCGTGAATGTGGGCGGGAAGAAACGTCCCTTCAGCGTCGAGGTGATCGATACCCGTGACCTGGAGCCGGGCGTGCCGGTCAGCGATGCCCTGCTCGGTCTGGAGAAACTCATCCTGGACAAGAACGCTGATTTTATCATCGGCGGCCCCGTTCGCTCTGAAGCGGCCCTGGCGGCGATGGACCTGTTGAATAAATATAAGAAAATAAGCATCCTGACTACCGGCGTTCTGACGCCTGCCTACCATAAGAAGGTTGCTGAAAATTACGATAAGTATAAGTACTGCTTCAGAATAACCAGCCACGTCGGTGTAATGGTCAATGAGTTTGTCACCCTGCTTTCGGACGTCAAGAAAGGCCACGGCTTCAACAAGGTCTATATCATGGTCCAGGATGTGGCGCATGCGCGGGGCGGCGGCGAGGCCATGAAAAAGATGCTGACCGAAAGCGGCTGGAACGTGGTCGATATGAAGATCTTTCCGACGGGCACCACGGATTACTCCATGGCATTGAACGATGTGGCGAAGACGCAGGCGGACATCATCTTCCTGTGGATGGACATGCCGGAAAGCGCCATTCTTCTGAAACAGTGGAGCGGCATGAAGCTGAAAGCCCTGCCCATGGGATTTGTTAATGCCGCCGAGCAGCCCGGATTCTGGAAGGCCACGGAAGGGAAAGGAGAATTTCTAATCGTAAACCTGGTAAACGGTGGAAATGCGCCGGCAAAAATAACTCCCTGGACCATGAAATTTGTCAATGCTTACGAAAAGAGATGGGGATTGGAGCCGGAGGGATACGGAACTTCGTCAAGCTACATGGCGGTCTACACACTAAAGGAAGCTATTGAGAAGGCCGGCACCGTTGACGCCGATGCCGTGATAACGGCGCTTGAAAATGTCAACATCATGGGCGTATACGGCCGAATAAGCTTTGATAAAAAGACCCATCAGGTCATCCCGTCGGACGATCCAAAATTAGGGGCCGTGACCGGAATCATCCAGTGGCAAAATGGCAAGCGGGTGCAGGTCTTCCCTCCCAAAGTAGCGGAAGCCAAAATATTGCTGCCGCCCTGGATGAAATAATAAGGCGGCATTGCAATGGATATTCTTGTCTACGGTATAATCAACAGCGTCAGCCTTTCGCTGCTTTCCCTTGGGTTTACGCTGGTGTACAGCATAAGCAGGCTGCCTAATTTTGCCCACGGCGCCCTGTACATTACGACGGGTTATTTCATCTGGCAGTTTCTGAACGGTCTGGGGTTGAGCTATCCCCTGGCCATCATGCTCGGCATAGCGCTGACAAGTCTCATCGGCGCCATGATGTACCGTCTGATACTCATCCGGATCAGGGGAATGGAGATATCCGAAATCATTGCCACCTATGCTATCGGTCTGGCGATTATCGAGGGATTGCGGTGGGGAGGTTTGCGGGGCACAACCTTCACACTGCCCTCCTTCGCTTCCGGTTCTCGAGATATTCTGGGAGTGAGTGTGGATGATCAGCGACTCCTTGTGGTCGTGGTCGGTTTTGCCGTTTTTGCCCTTCTGCACCTCTTTGTCCATCTGACCAGGAATGGTTTGGCGCTGCGGGGAATAGCCCAGGATGAAAGAGCCGCCATGATGCTGGGGATAGATTCGGACAGAATGGCCATCGTCTCTTTTGCGATCGGTTCCTCTCTGGCGGGCCTTTCGGCGGCATTGATCCTCCCGCTCGGGAACATCGTTGTGGAAGCGGGATACACTGTGCTGCTATTTTCCATCGCCGTGTGCGTCATCGGCGGTTTGGGCAGTTGGACAGGCGCCATTATCGCCTCTTTTCTTATCGGATTTGCCCAGATCCTGACGGAAAAATTTCTTTCTGCGCACTTCCAGATGGTGATTGCCCTCCTGGCCATCATCATCACGCTTCTGATAAAACCGTCCGGTATCTTGGGAAGGCAAAAGGAATTAGAGGAGAGGGTATAGCCGTGGAAGTCCGAAGAAAAGAGAGGATAGACAGGGGCATAAAGGTAAGAAGCGAAGGGATATATGTCGTTTCTTCTCTGAAGGAGATGCTCTATGTTGCCGGCCCGAGACTATTCCTGATCGTCGGCCTTCTTTTACTGCCGCTGGTCCTGGAAATGGCGCCCTACTGGAAGAGGGTCGTCAATATCATGTGCGTCTATGGTCTGCTCGCCATATCATTTGACTTTTTGGCAAATATTGTCGGGCTTGTCTGTCTCGGGGGGGCCATGTTCATTGGGGTAGGCGGTTATATGACCGCCATTTTCAATGTATATCTGCATTGCCCTGTCTACCTGGCCATCCCGCTGGCAGGCTTATCGGGGGCGTTCATCTGCACGATCCTGCTGTTACCCTGCCTTTCTTTGCGGGGGGTATATTTCGCCATTGTCACCTTGATGTACCCCCTGCTTTTCACAAGAATCATCGAGGCCTTGAATATCCTCGGGGGGACCAACGGCATAACCGGACTCGACAGCTTTCCCAATCCATATCTGGAAAATTACGTGATTATCATCCTGCTATTGGTTTTTATGTTCGGTCTGAGAAGATTGGTGGATGAGGATATCGGACTGGTGCTGAGGGGAATTAAAGACAACGACCAGTCCGTGAGGGCTTCAGGCATCAATGTGACGCACTTGAAGGCGCTGGCGGTCTTTATCGCCTCCTTCATCGGTTGCCTGGGAGGCGCATATCTGGCCCATCTTTACATGTGGGCGGGACTTTCCCTTTTCGCGCTGGATTTTTCCATCATTCCCATAGCGGCAGTGACGATCGGAGGCGGGGGATCGATGATGGGGGCGGTCCTCGGCACCTTCATCCTCGTCCCTCTCTCCGAATTTTTAAGGTTTTTCGGTACCTTCCGAATCGTCATCTACTGCCTTATCTTAACGGGTTTCATTGTTTTCAAAAGCGAAGGGCTGTTGACCTATTTCGCCAGGAAGTATGATCAATTCGAAAGATGGGCGAAGATATGAGCATTCTCTCCGTTGAAAATATCAGCAAAACTTTCGGCGGTCTGAAGGCGCTGATGTCCGTCAGTTTCAGCGTGAAACAGGGCGAAATTTACGGGATTATAGGCCCCAACGGTTCCGGAAAGACGACGCTGATCAACTGCATTACCGGTTTCATAAAACCGGAATCGGGAAAAGTTTATTTCCAGGGATCGAACATCCAGGGTTGGCCGGCCCATAAAATAGCGCGCGCCGGCATCGCCCGGACCTTTCAGGTGATGCGCCCCTATTATTCTTTGCCCGCTTACAAGAATCTCATCATTCCGCTGTGGTCGCCGCGCGCCCGGGCCATAGGAGGGTGGAGAGGCGGCGGCAAGCATGGGGACAGGGACACGGTTGCGGTCGATATTCTGGAAGAGATCGGTTTCGAGAGGGATTCACGCGTCCCCTATAAACTGGCGTCAACATTGCCGACCGGCTATCTGAAAAGACTCGAACTGGCCCGGTGCATCGCGCTCAGGCCGGAGATCATATTCTGCGACGAGGTTTTTTCCGGCCTGAGTGCCAGCGAGGTTGCCGGTATGCTGCCCCTCATAGAAAAGTTAAAAATGGAAGGCATAACACTGATCATGGTCGAACACCGATTAAAAGAGCTGTTCAAGGTGGCGGATCGGGTCATGGCCTTGCAGTTCGGCGAAAAAATTGCCGAAGGTCATTACAAGGAGGTCATCGCAGATCCCCGCGTTAAAGAAGCTTACCTGGGCAGCGAAGAGGTGTAGGCATGCTGGAAGCCAAAGAGCTGATGGTATTTTATGAAAACATGCTGGCCTTGAACAATGTCAGCATCACTGCCGAGACCGGTTCGGTCATCGGTATTTTCGGCTCCAACAGTGCGGGCAAAAGCACCCTTATGTATACCCTGGCCGGCATCATGCTGGATATCAAGAAAAAAGAGGCGATGCGGGGCGGAGAAAGGATAACGCTCTTCGGCAGTCTCACATTTGAAGGGCGGGACATATCCAATCTCCCAGCCCATACGAGGGCGAAGGCAGGCATCGTTTTGTGTCCGGAACGACGGAGGATATTCCCGGAGAGCAGCGTCCTGGAAAATTTAAAAATAGGCTCTTACCTTACCAGTATCAGGGAAAGAAAAAAAAATCTGGAATACGTGTTAAGCGTCTTCCCGCGGCTCCATGAGTTCCTAAGCAGGCAGGGCGGTTTCTTAAGCGGCGGCGAGCAGCAAATGCTCGCCATCGGCAGGGCGCTGATGGCCAATCCGAAGGTCTTGCTTCTCGATGAACCCCTGCTCGGATTGAGCCCTGTCTATCAAAAGATCGTTATCGAAGCGATCAAGGAGATCCGAAAAACCAGAGGCATTACCATTATCGTCTCAGAGCAGTATTCAAGGCCGGTGATTCCTATTATTGATAGAGGTTATATCATTGAAAACGGTTCCAGTGTTCTGGAGGGGACAAAAGAAGAGCTTATGGACAATCCCGATGTCAAATCGGCCTATTTTGGAATTTGAGCAGCATTTATGGAACTCTACCCTAACGAATGCACTTATACCCAATTCGACGAAGCATGCAGGAAATATCCCACCAATACGGCTATCATCTATCTTGGCGAACGGTTCAGCTATGCCTGTTTGCACGAACTTGTGGACAGGTTTGCCGCCGGTCTTTTGAATGCCGGCGTGAAAACCAAAGAGAAAGTCATGCTTTTTATTCCCAACTGTCCCCAGTGGATCATCGCCAATTTTGCCATCAATAAGATCGGCGGCGCCGTGGTGCCGGTTTCACCGATATATACCTCCTATGAAATTGAATATATTATTAACGATGCCGAGGTGGAAACAGTAGTCTGCCTCGATACCAACTTCATGTATATCAATGAGGTGATCGGCAAGACCAACCTGAAACGGGTGATCGTCACCAACCTGGTGGACCTGATTTCCTTCTGGAAAAGATATGTCGGCCATATGCTGGATAAACTGCCAAAAGGAAAGATCAAAAAAGGCAAGGAGGTGTTGTATTTTAAGGATATCTTAAAAAAAGGACAGCAAGCGCCCACGATTGATATCGATCCGTGGCAGGATCTCGCATATATCATGTATACGGGCGGTACGACCGGTTTCCCGAAGGGAGTGGCCGGCAACCACATGGGAGAGGTTTCTTATATAAAAGATATCGTGGAGAACGTCTTCAAGGGATATGTCTTTGCAGGTGAAGACACCATGATCATGGTTAATCCCCTTTTTCATATCATGGCCAAGGGATTTGCCTTGGCGACCGCCCTCAATCAGGGGAATACCATGATCCTGATGCCGGTTCCGGAAGTGGATTCGATCCTGGAGGCCATACAGAAATACAAGGTCAGATGGATGCTCGGCGTGCCGACTTTATACCGAATGATACTGGAAAATGACAGAATTGATCAGTACGACATCAGTTCCCTGAAATATTGCTACTGCGGAGGCGATGTCCTCCCCGGCGAGGTTTACATCAAATGGCGGGAGAAATACGACAACTCCATCTACCAGGTATATGGCTCCACGGAGGTGGGACATGTGGCCTACAGCCCCCTGGACAAGAAGCCCAGCCCTAAAACCGTGGGCAGGCCTTTAAAATCGAGAAAATGCCTGATTATTGATCCGGAGACACTGGAACCGGTTGCCGAAGGAGAGGTCGGGGAATTGGCCGTTACCTCGGCCTATACAATCAAGAGCTACTGGAAAAAACCCGAGGAAACTGCACACGCTTATATAAAAATCGGAGATGATACCTATTACAGAATGGGTGATTTTATAAGGCTCAATGAAGATGGAGAGCTTGAATTTATGGAGAGGACCGCCGATGTCATAAAATGCAAAGGTTATCGAATCTCCGCTTCGGAGGTGGAGGCTGTCCTCCAGGATCACCCGGCCGTAATCGGGTCCTGCGCCATCGGTATCCCGGACATCAAGCTGGGAGAAAGAATTAAAGCCATTGTCGTGCTGAAGCAGGATGCCAAAGGGGTAAGCAGCGCGGATCTGCTGCGGTGGTGCAGGGACAGACTCGCTTCCTACAAGGTGCCGAGCTACATCGAGTTTAGAGACATGCTGCCGAAGTCGAAAGTCGGCAAGCTGCTGCGCCGGGAAATCCGCGATGAAGAGCGGAGAAAGCTCGGTGGCAACTAGTACCCCGCGCTCCATAAAAAATGGTCTCCCTTGGCGCCGGGCGTTATTTTTCCCGTAACCGATCGTTTTGTGAGCCTCGGCCAGGCATGTTGAAAGTTCTTTGAAATACGAGAACCATCTCCGGAGGCCAAAATCATCTTGACACACAAGATCCTTTTTCGTATACTCACACTGTGAAAAAGCAATGTCTTATCAATAATATGACCGGATTGATTGAAAGGATTCCATTTTGCCGCCTGGCCGAGCCGAAAGAGATCGCAACCGCGCACCTGTTTTTCGCCGGCGATGATGCGGGCTACGTCACCGGTCAGGTGCTGTTTGTGGACGGCGGGATCAGCGTGGGCGTGTAGGGGCATAGCGACGGGGATTTCATCATCACTAACAAGGAGAACTGAACATGAATCTTCAGGGCAAGGTAGCCATTGTTACGGGTGGCAGCATGGGCATCGGGCGCGCGATCGCGCTTGACCTGGCGGCCAACGGCGCCGATGTCGCCATCAACTATCGCAAGCACGCCGACGAGGCCAACCAGATCGTCGCTGAGATGGTTGGCATGGGACGTCAGGGACTAGCCGTGCAGGCCGACGTGGCGTCGTTCGACGACGCGCAGCGTATGGTCGATACCGTTCGCGAGAAATTCGGCCGGCTGGACATTCTGGTGAACAACGCCGGCATCAACCGCGACGCCGTCGTGTGGAAGATGAGCGAAGCGCAGTGGGACGAAGTGATACTCACCAACCTCAAGGGCTACTTCAACTACACCCACGCCGCCGCGGCGGTTTTCAAAGAGCAAGGCTCCGGCAAGATCGTCAATATCACCTCGATTAACGGACTGCGCGGCAAGTTCGGGCAGTCCAATTACTCGGCGGCCAAGGCCGGCATCATCGGCTTAACCAAAGCGGTCGCGCGCGAGCTGGGCAGGTTTAACGTCAACGTCAACGCCATTGCGCCGGGGCTGATCGAGACCGACATGGTTCAGCAGGCGCCGCAGGATGTAAAAGACAAGGCGCTGGCTGAGATCATGCTGGGCCGGCTGGGCACACCGGAAGAAGTGGCCCATGTGGTCACTTTCCTCTGCTCTGATCTCGCCCGGCACATCACGGGCGAAGTGATCAAAGTCGACGGCGGGCAATACATCTAAAGTGCGAAGTGCAAAATGTGAAACGGCAACAAATTGGAGCGCCAACAAGGAGAATCGAAAATGCGAGAAGCAGTCATCGTTGAAGCCGTGCGGACGCCGATCGGGCGGCATGGCGGCGTATTGAAGGATGTGCGGCCGGACGATCTTGCCGCGCTGGTGATCGCGGAAGTTGTCAAGCGCGCGGGCGTCGATCCGGCGCTCGTCGAAGAAGTATACTTCGGCTGCGCCAATCAGGCGGGTGAAGACAACCGAAACGTAGCGCGCATGGGGTCGCTGCTGGCGGGGCTGCCGGTATCGGTAGCGGCGGTGACGTTCAATCGCCTGTGCGCGTCGAGCCTGGCAGCCATCAACGCGGCCGCACGCGCGATCAAAGCCGGTGAAGGCGATATCTACATCGCAGGCGGCGTCGAGAGCATGACGCGGTCGCCGTACGCGATCCCCAAGACCAGCCCGGAGTGGAACTTCAGCAACCTCACCGCGTGGGACACAACGATCGGCTGGCGTTTCCCGAACAAGAAACTCAAAGACCTCTACGGCAACGACTCGATGGGCGAGACGGCCGAGAATGTGTACGATTTGACCAAAACGATTACGCGCGAGGCGCAGGATCAGTTTGCACTGACGTCGCACCAACGCGCAGCGGCGGCGATCGCTTCGGGCAAATTCGCCGAGGAGATCGTGCCTGTTCCGGTCGCTCAGAAGAAGGGCGATCCGATCCTGATCAGCCGTGACGAACACCCGCGCGCCGATACGTCGCTCGAATCCCTGGCCAAACTGCGGCCGGCATTTCGTCAGGGCGGCACTGTTACGGCCGGCAATTCGAGCGGCATCAATGACGGGGCCGCGGCGCTGCTGATCATGAGCGCAGACAAAGCGCGCGAACTCGGCAAGAGCCCGCTGGTCCGCATCGTAACGAGCGCGGCGGCGGGCGTCGAGCCGCGTACGATGGGGTTGGGACCGGTTCCGGCGATCCGCAAGGCACTGGAGCGCGCCGGGTTGAAACTCGAAGACCTCGGGCTGATCGAGCTGAACGAGGCTTTCGCCGTTCAGGCACTGGCGGTGATGAAGGAACTCGGCATACGGCCAGAGATTACAAACGTCAACGGCGGGGCGATCGCGCTGGGACATCCGCTCGGCTGTTCGGGTGCGCGGCTTATGTGCACACTGGTGCACGAGATGCGGCGTCGCGCCCCCAGCGAACCGCGGCCCTTTTACGGGCTGGAGTCTTTGTGCGTCGGCGTGGGGCAAGGCGAGGCGACTATCGTCGAGTGGGTTGACGGCTGATTGACGGCATGAACAGGGTCCGGTTCCTCAATCCGGCCATCGTGGGCTCGAAGATCAGGGACCGGATTTTTCTATTTAACGTGGAAGCACAGAAGGAGGGAAGGATTCTGATCACGACGACCCATACGATTGAGATCGAGGGGCAGCAGAAACCTGCCTGCGTTGCCGAATCCCTTGCGCTGTTTTTCTTTTAGGCTGAAACACCCTGACCCCATGCCCCCAACAATATTGATTGGCCATTGACTATTGTATCAATAATTTGAGTTAAAGCGTTTGTGTAGCAGCTTTCTTTTGGTAATCAGCGAGGCGTCCTTCAGAAAAACAGGGATGTTGCCGAAAACGTATCCACCTACGAGTCAAGGGGGTTCGATTTGAAATTGAAGTGAGGATTACCAATTATAAAGAAGACGCGTAAGCCTTCCATCTTAGAGCCGTTCTCCTTGAAAAGCCTCATGCAGGCATTCACAACATCAATCTTTCAGCGGCTTAAAAAGGTATTCAAGTCTATTGACTTTTATTTCATAAACCGTACTCAGTATTTCACCCAGTTCACCTTTAGGAAAGCCTTTTCGTGAAAGCCAGACAACATATGACTCCGGGAGATCCACAAGACGACGTCCTGCGTATTTCAGATAATTTCATGATCACCATGGTCATTTTCCCTTACGGAACTTCTTGCAAAAAGGTTCAAAATAGGTTTTTATATGCTTAGTAACATTCAGGAATTCAGATCGTTTTTCGAGGTTCTGAGTATATGGAAGGGATTGGAATGATGGTTGGTAAGGGATTGGAATCAAGGTGGATAATTGTTACAGTAAGGCAGAGAGCTTGCGCAGTAGTCAAATGGTTCTATCTCCAGCTCCCCATCGTGCCACTCGTCCGGAAGATCTTTGCATTGGCAAGCACAATACCGCTAATTATCAGAACCATCCCGACGATCTGGATGATAAAGATCGGCTCACCCAGTACCAGAAATGAGAGGCAAACCACCATAACCAATTCAAAGGTGGAGAAAATGGATACGTAGCCGCTCCCTACTTCCCTAATGGCACGGAAATTAAAGGCATAGGCGAAGGCGGTCGGAATGAGGCCCAGGAATAGTCCTATAAGGAGCTGATTTAGCTGCAGTTCAAGGATCTTCAAGGGGTTATGGAAGAAGCTGAAGGTCACCCCGGTAAATAACGCCATATAAAAGGTCATGATTAGCGGTTTCTCTCCTCTGAGAAAGAGCTGTGCCACGATCAGATAGCCGCTGTAGGTAATCATGGCCGCTGCCGCATACAATATTCCAATTCCATTCAACTTCTGGATAAAGGCATCGCAGAAGACCAGGGAACACCCGAAGACAATCAACCCCACTGAGACGATAACCGCCCTGCTCATCTGCATGTGAAAATAGAGGTTGGCATAGATGGTCACCACGACCGGGTAGAAGTAGATGATAAGCGACGTGGTCGAAGCAGGAATATACCGCAACGCCCTTAAGTAAAAAATACCCGACACCCCATGGAAAAAGACCCCCAAGATAGCCGTCTTGATCAGGGTTGCTCCGTTGACCTTGAGGGAATGTCGGTCAGTATCCAAAATATAGGCGAACAGCATTACGGCGCCGAAGAACCAGCGGTTCTGGAGCAGTCCCATCTCATTCATGCCGGACCGGTACCCCAGCTTGTATAGGATAGGCAGAAGGCTGATGGAAATGGCAGCGATGAGTGAGAAGACCAGACCTTTGATTAGTTTTTCTCTCGTGACTTCCACTCTCGTCATGTCCCTTAAGATGTGGTTTGATGCGATGGGCCTTGAGTTTGATTTCGCAGACTACTGCGTTTATCATTTAAAGAAGTCGATCATTAATTTCTGCTCAGACAATCTGGTTTCCATAGGCAATCGTTCTCGCATTCATCTTTTGTGTGATAACAAGGCAAATGACCTTCCTTAACCTGAATATCTCTGATTATGTCCTGCTTTGAACGACCCACTTTAATATTAACACCCCATTTTTTTGCAATTCCGCGAATCTCTTGCATCTTCATGAAACATCTCCTGGTTGAGATTTGTTTTCTCCGTTACCACTTAGTTTCCCAATTGTTCATACATATCATAATTATCAAGGGAATGACATCATTGATAACGCCTTTAAATCTGGCATATTAGTCGAGATTAACGATTCATGGCAGCAGGAAGAACGCATCAACCGGATGAACCATTATTAAGAAGGAAAGATGATTTGTTGTTGGCAAAAAAAGACGAGAACCGCCTATGCCGTCTTGTCTGTCAACTGGAGTCCATCATTTAAGATCTGGTCTATAAGGGTGGCAATCACCACGAAGACCCTGTGATCATTCTTTCGTTAACATCCAGTAGAATAGACTCAATACGCGCATCGCAGTATCTCGTCAGTTTGATTCTATTATCGGCACATTCCCTATAAAACTTGAAAGGGAATAAACCGGTTTGTGGTCATGAGTAATGAGAGCTGCAATGCTCTTTATCCATAAGCTGTGGTCAGCTTATCAAATAACTGCTCTCTAAGCAGTTCATGATTACCACCAAGACCTCACGATGCTTCTCTGCTTACCTCACAGTGAACAGTGAAATGATCTGACTTTTTTCACATCCCGGTGACATAACCCAATCCGAGCATTGCAGCATCTCGACGATTGTAATGTACTGCTGATTATTGCCGATGTCAAGAGGTTCATCAAAACAGAGGTTCATCAAATATTACAGCCCCTATAATCAGTTTTACAGCTTGCGAACATTCTCGGCAGCCGGACCCTTAGTGCCTTGGACAACATCAAAACTGACCTTATCACCCTCTGCCAATGATTTGAATCCTTCTCCCTGGATTGCGGAATGATGTACGAAAAGGTCCTTGCCGCCTTCCTGCTCGATAAAGCCAAATCCCTTTGAATCATTAAACCATTTTACTTTTCCTTCTGACATCTTAGTTCTCCTTTATTGATTCGTTTTATTTCTTGAACACGTTAAAAAGCCTTTCAAGGACAGGTTTCTCGATCTTCGCCAAGGCATCGAACTCACCCGCATCAAGCCACATTCCTCTGCAGGCTGAACATTCATCTATCTTCATGCCCTTGAAATCGATTTCTATAAGATCTATCCCGCACTTCGGACATTTCATAAAGTGCAGTTCTCTCAGTTTCTCTCTTTCCTCTTTCGATGCATGTTTCTTCGTCCGCTCCTCTGTCTGCTTCTGCATCTCCTGTTCTATTCGCACGAAATACTCATCTTCACGTTCCGTCGGCTTTACCGGCATAGAGACCTCCCGTCTTCCGCACCGTGATTTCTATCTGTTAGGGGTTCTTTTTGGCTGTTTATCAATCTTATTTATTGATTTTTGTTTCTGCTTTTCGGTGTTCTGCTTCTGCCCCTTTTCCTTATCTTTCTTGCCGCCCTTGTCTCCCATTACGTCTCTCCTTTTCCTGTTGTCCACACATCTTCTCGCAGCGTGGTTTCCAGTTGCAACCGCAGCAGACCCATCATTACTGATTCGTAATCTTGCATACTTTTCAAAACCCGTCAATTACCGCTTTCAGGAAGTACGCATCAACCGGATGAACCAAATTTATCTCATCCCTGAACACTGACGCCATGAGCCAGAAGAACGGCCCGGTGTTCAATGGTGAAACTCGGTTGTTCGTCATGTCTGACTCACGGCATTAGCGAGTCGGCCGGGCTTCGGCCGTCCTCCCGGACTGCTTCAGGTAACGGTAGTAGTCGCTGTCTGTCGTGAGGATCACCACCGAGTTTTTGTTCTGCCCCTCCTTGTATGCCTCCAGGGTTCGCGAGAAGGCGTAGAACTCGGGATCGCCACCATAGGCTGCCCCGTACACGCGCGTGGCCTCGGCGTCGGCTTTCCCCCGGATTTCCTGGACCCGTCGGTAGGCGGTGGAGCGGATCTGGCGCAGCTCTTTCTCCATGGTCCCCAGGATCTCGGCGCTCCGGCCTTCGCCCTCGGACCGGAACTGGGCAGCGATCCGCTTACGCTCCGAGATCATCCGGGCATAGACCTTCTCCCGGACGCTCTGCACGTAATCGAGGCGCTTGATGCGCACATCCACCAGCTCGATCCCGTATTGGGGGATGACCTTCCGGGCTTCGGCCAGGATGGTCCGGGTGATCTCCTCGCGTCCGCGGACGACCTTCTTCTTCAACTCCTCCCGCACCTCGGCGGGGACCTCCTCCAGAATCTCTCCCATGGGAACTACCCACGAGGCGCTGCGGACCAGCTCCACAAGATCGCTGCCCGAAACCTGGTCCCGCACGACGGAGTCGATGATGTCGTTCAGGCGCGATCGGGCGCCGGCCTCCGTGGCTACGCTCTCGAGGAACTTCTTGGCGTCGGCGATCCGCCAGCGGGCCGTAGTGTCGACCCAAATGAACTCCCGCCCTTTGGTGGGGATCTGGTTGGGGTCGCCATCCCAGATGAGGATGCGCTTCTCGAAGCGGCGCGCCTCCTGGATGAGGGGGAGCTTAACGTGCAGCCCTGCCTCGGTTACCGTTGCCCCCACGGGCCGGCCGAACTGGACGATCACCGCCTGCTCGCCCTCCTCCAGTGTGTAGAAGGTCCCGGAGAAGACGATGACGATCGCCAGCACGAGGAACCCGAGTCCGATATTTAGCGCGTTCTTCATGGCTGCTTCCCTCCCTTGACGCCTTCTGCCTGGCCGCTTCCTTTGCCTGCTGCGGCAGGCATCTCTCCCGACTCCAGGCGGAGCCAGGGCAGCAGGGCCTTTTGGTCGCTATCCACGATATACAGGGCTTTCGCTTCGGGCAGGATGCTCCCTATGGCCTCCAAGTAGAGGCGGCGGCGCGTGACCTCCGGAGCCCGCTGGTACTCCGCGAGGATGGCCCGGAATCGCGTTGCCTCTCCGTTCGCGCGGTTGACCCGCTCGACGGCGTAGCCCTCGGCTTCGGTGATCGTCCGGGTCGCCTCGCCGCGCGCCTTTGGAATCTCCCGATTGGCCTGCTCCTGCGCCTGATTGATCGTCCGCTCCCGATCCTGGCGCGCCTCGTTCACCTCGTTAAAGGCGGGCTTGACGGGGTCCGGGGGCGTCACGTCCTGAAGCTCCACCGTGACCAGGCGAACGCCGGTCTCGTAGTCGCTGAGAATCTTTTGCATCTCCTCCTTTACCTCGGTGGACACGGCCACCCGGCCGACGGTAAGGACATCGCTACCCACGCGGTTGCCGACGACCCGGCGCATGACTGCCTCGGCGATGTCCCGGATCGTCTGCGGGGACTCGCGGACCCGGAAGAGGTAGCGGACCGGGTCCTCGATCCGGTATTGGACGATCCACTGCACATCGATCACGTTCAGGTCTCCCGTAAGCATCAGCGACACATCCTTGAATGCCTTCCTGTCGGGCGCGTATTGCGTTCGCCCGCCGGCATCCATGGCAACCGAGCCGAACCCGAATTCCACCTTGAGGACCCGGGCCGTGGGAACCAGTCGGACCCTCTCGATGCCGTCAGGAAACTTGAAGTGCAGGCCCGGACCCACCGTGCGGTTCACCGCCCCAAAGCGCTGGACGATGCCCGTTTCCTCCGGCTGCACCGTGAACCAGGTCGACCAGAGGAAGATCAGTAGCAGCGCTCCCACGATACCCGCGATGATGCGCCGGCTGCCGAGCGCGGCGGCGCGTTTCCGCAACTCATCGAGGATATCTTCGGAATCATAAGTTGGCATGGTCTGTCTCCTTATCCGTAAGGGTTTTTGTGCAACTCGGTAAAGCTGCGTTTATGTCCTGGATGATTAGGAACAGCTAGTGTAGTGTTACAGTAACGACTTGTGCGCATTGGGTGGGTCCATTTGAGCCACTCGGCGCTTATGGGGTTCGCGCTCGCCCGCACCCACGGGCTAACAAAGGCGCTGTAAAGATGCTCGTTGAACTCTGAAACCTTGCCTGGCGCACTAAGATATTGCTTTTGATGGGTCAAAGCATAGGGGGGCTGTTATTGCTTGTCAAGGGATATTTTACATTAAAAATTGGTCGCCGCTCATATTGAAATCATCCTTTTTTGACGAAGGGGTTGTATCGCGACGGCCGCTGAGGTATAGGGGGAGCGGAGGTTGGAGCATGAAGGTCATCTTTCTGGGCACGAACGGCTGGTACGATACGGAGACGGGAAACACAATCTGCACCCTCGTGCAGACGGAGCGGTACGACATCCTGCTCGACGCAGGAAACGGCATCCACCGGGCGACCGGTCTTCTCGAAGGCGCAAAACCGGTTTTTCTTTTCCTCAGCCACTTCCACATCGATCACATCGAAGGTCTTCATATCCTTGCGAAGTTCCGGTTCCGTGAGGGGCTGACCATCTGCGCCCCCACAGGGGGGAGGGAGATCCTGGGAACCTTCATCAACGCCCCGTTCACGATCCCCCTCGCCGCCCTTCCCTATCCGGTCCGCATCCTGGAGATGCCGGAAGAGACCGCGTCCCTCCCCTTCTCCGTCAAGGCCCTGCCGCTCCGCCACGCCTCGCTCACGCTGGGCTACCGATTCGCCATCGACGGCCGGATCATCAGCTACTGCCCGGACACGGGCTACTGCGAAAACGCCGTGGCACTGTCCCTTGCCTCCGATCTGCTGATCACGGAATGCGCTTACAAGGAGGGTCAATCCCTTGAAGAGTGGCCCCATCTCAACCCGGAGACGGCGGCCCGCATCGCCCGTGAAGCGGGGGCAAAACGCCTCGCACTCACCCATTTTGACGCAGGGGTTTATGCTTCGCTTCCCGAACGGAAGGAGTCGGAGGCGGTCGCCTCCGCCATCTTCACCGAGACGACGGCCACGGTGGACAGGCTGGAGATGGTTCTTTAATCCAGCATGTCGCGGAGCATCGGGATCATCAGGTCCATCGACCGTTTCCCCTCTTCGATCGATTCGTCCGCCCGGTTGAATTCCATCAGCCCTATGTCGGCAAGTTTGGGCCGGACGAGGATGTCCGGCGGATCGGCGAGAAGCCGCTGACGGGTGACGGCGTCCTGCATAATCTTCACGGAGGTTGCCATCACATCGAACAGCGTCGGGCCGCGGCCCGGCTGTTCCTGGAAAACCTGCCGAAAGAGGGTGAGATTCCCCTTCTGCGCCGTCTGGTTCAGGAAGGCCGCCCAGCGTCCCTGGGCGCGCGGCGAAACCCCGTTCCGGCCATTACCCGGAGGGTCGGCCATTCGACGGAGCCGCGGCTTCCCCATGATATCGGAATTCAGGTTGACGGCAATAACGATGTCGGCGCCCATCGACCGGCAGAGCGAGACGGGCACGGGGTTCACCAGTCCGCCGTCGACGAGCCACTGGCCGTTCCGCCCGCAGGGGGTAAAAATACCCGGAAGCGACATGCTTGACCGAACAGCGTCGATGAGGGACCCCTCGCGGAGCCACACCTCCCCGCCGGTCTTGAGATCGGTAGCCACGGCGGCAAAAGGCACCGGCAGGTTCTCAATCAGCGGATCGGAGAGAATCTCGCGCAGATAGCCGGTGATCCGCTCCCCCTCGATGAGCCCCGAACGGGGGATCATCACATCCATGAAACCAATGATGTGCGACCAGGAAAGCTTGCGCGCCCACCGGTCCAGCGGATCGAGGAAACCGGCGGCGAAGGATCCGGCGACCAGCGCGCCGACGGAGGCGCCACAGGCGATATCAATCGCAATCCCCGCCTCCAACAGGCTCCGGATCACGCCGATGTGAGACCATCCCCGGGCGGAGCCGCTGCCCAGGGCGATGCCGATTTTTTTAGCCATAATTTATTCTACTCCGTCACACAATCCCGTCCCCTCCTGCCTCCCCCTTGAAGGGGGAGAAACCCAGTATTCCCCTCCCCGGGCGGGAGGGGATCAAGGGGAGGGGGAGGGAGTTTCGGTCCTCTTCCTGCATCCCCTCCCGCGCGGACATGACGACGAAATGGAGGCGATTCAGAATATTCACCTCGCTCATCCCCGGATCCATGTCGAGGAAGAGGAGGTTCAGCCGGTTGTACAGGGATTTCAGTTTTTTCTCCACACCTTTTCCGATGATATGGTTAGCCAGGCAGCCAAACGGTTGCAGGCAGACGATGTTTCCGATACCGCCCTTCAGCATCGCAATCATCTCGGCGGGTAGAAGCCACCCCTCCCCCGCCTGGTTGGCGAGGCTCGTAGCCCGGCTCGTCTCCTCCGCCAGTTCCTTGAGTTCGTAATGTCGGCGGTAATAGCGGAAATCCTTCATGACCCGCTCCACACGGAGCCGGTAGAAGCGGACGTAACGGTCGATCAGGCGCGTCGTCACGAGATCCCGGAAGGAGCGCTTCAGGCAGGCGCGCTGGTCGAACTCTTCGTTCACAAAGCGCTGCTCGAAAAAGCTCAGAAGCGGAGGGACAACGGCCTCCACACCCTGGGAGATGAGCCAATCCACGATGTTGTTGTTCGAAAAGGCGTTGTGCTTGACAAAGATCTCCCCCAGAACACCGACCATTGGCGCCGTCGCGTTGTCCACCAGAAGCGCATTGAAATCGCGGATAGCCTCCCGAAGCAGACCGAGGAGCGCCTCGAAATCCCCCTCCCCGGCAAGCCTTCCCGTTTCGGCGATGTATTTCTGCTGGAGCGCCATAGACGAGCCGGCGCGTATCTCGTGCGGAGCCGTCGCCAATGTGATCCGGGCCAGGGCGTCGCTGAAGATGAGCCCGAGCGCCAGCCTCTTGACCAGCTTTTTCCGGTCGATCGGGAGTCCCGACCGCAGATGGGTCTCCTCCGCGGAGAGGGAGATGACCGGCACCCCGCCGAACCCCGCGGATACGAGCGCCTTCCGTGTGAGCGGCAGATAGTTCGACGCCCGGCACTGCCCGAAGGTCTGTGTCAACAGAACCGTCGTCTTTTCCGGATCGTGCTTCCCGGACTGGAAGGCCTTGACGATGTCCCCGATCAGGATGACCGCGGGGTAGCACATGTCGTTGTTCACATACCGGAGTCCCACATCGACGGAAGAGCGGTCCTGGGGTGTAAGAAGCTCCACCCGGCAGCCTAAAGAGGCGAAGACCGCCGGGATGAACGGCGAATAGAGGGGCGAAAACCACGGGATGAGGATTGTCCTTCCCTCCGAATTTTGCCCGGAGGGATGATCGCCACGGCCCTGCCTGCCCGTCGGTTTGCCGGTCCGGGATCGTTCCCGGATCGCCTCTAACATGGAACGGAGGCGCACCCGGACCGCCCCGAGGTTGGTGATTTCGTCCATCTTGATCAGGCTGTAGATCTTGCCTTCACCCCGGATGATTTCCCGCACCTCATCGGCGGAGATCGCGTCCAGGCCGCAGCCGAAGGAGGTGATCTGCAGCATTTCGAGATGGGGCGTATGGGCAACCACCTTGGCCACGGAGAGGATCCGATTTGTGTAGGCCCACTGCGTCAGGACGGAACTCTCCTTCAACGAGCAATCGGCGGCAAGCGGTACCGCGTTCTCCGGAATAACGTCCACGCCGAATCCCGCGAGGAGCTCCGGGAGTCCATGGTTGATCAGCGGATCGGAGTGGTAAGGCCGGCCGGAAACGACCATGGCAAAGCGTTGCTCCTCCCTTGCCTGTTCCATCAACGCGGCGGCCCGTTTCTGCAACGCGCGCCGCACCTCCCGCTGCGCTTCGAGCCCCCTTTCCACGGCCTCCGCGACCCGTTTTTTCCCGATCCCGAACGCCTTCAGAAAGAGCTGGAGCTGCTTTTTCAGCAGCGCCGTATCCTTGAAACCGACGACCGGGCTGTCGATCGGGACGCCGAAGCGGCCCTCCGGGTCGATCGCGCTCCGGACGACGTCGGGGTAACCGGTCACGACGGGGCAGTTGAAGCTGTTCTGGGCATCGGGATCCTCCCGGCTCTCGAAAACCACCATCGGGTAGAAGATCCGGTCCACCCCCTTATCGATCAGATCGAGGATATGGCCGTGGGCAAGCTTTCCCGGAAAACAGATGTTATCGGACATCACCGTCCCGATGCCCTTTTCGAAGAGCTTCGCCCCGGACGGCGCGGAGAGAACCACCCGGAATCCGCAGTGGGTCAGCAACGCACACCAGAACGGAAAGTTCTCATACAGGTTCAACGCGCGCGGGATGCCGAAGGTGAGAAGCGGCGGCCCTTCCGGCTCCAGCGGCCGGTCGAAGACAAGTTTGAGACGGGTCGCGAAAAGGTTTTCCCCCGGCCTTGGGGCAGAACTGCCGTTGCTGAAATGGCGTTCACACCGGTTGCCCGTGAAATAGTTCCGCCCGCCCCCAAAATTCATCCGGGTCACCGCACAGCGGTTCTCGCAACCGGCGCAGGGGTATTCCCTTTTCGTCACGGCGTTCTCCGCCGCCTCCGCGTCTATTCCCGGAAAGGTCGTGATTGCTTCCGGTTCCGCGAGGTGGTTCTGACGCGCCGTCAGGGCGGCCCCATAGGCCCCCATCATCTCGGAGATGTCCGGACGGATCACCTCCCGCCCGATCAGGAGCTCGAAGGCGCGCAGGACCGCGGGGTTGCGGAAGGTCCCTCCCTGGACAACGATGCTCTCCCCCAACGTAACGGGATCCCTCAATTTCAGAACCTTATGGAGGGAATTCCGGATCACCGAACAGGCGAGACCGGCCGAGATCTCCCCCACCGTAGCCCCCTCGCGGAGCGCCTGCTTCACCCTGGAATTCATGAAGACGGTGCAGCGTGTCCCGAGATCGAAGGGTTCGTTCGCCTCGCAGGCGATTCGGGCGAAATCGGCTACGGCGTAGTTGAGGGAGCGGGCGAAGGTCTCGATGAAGGAGCCGCAGCCCGAAGAGCATGCCTCATTGATCTGGATATCGGAGACGCCGCCGTCGCGGACGTAAATCGCCTTCATGTCCTGGCCGCCGATGTCGAGGATGAAAGAGACCTCCGGGGCGAAGAAACGGGCCGCCCGGTAGTGGGCCATCGTCTCCACAACGCCGTCATCGAGGGCAAATGCAGCCCGGACAAGGTCTTCACCATATCCCGTCACAGCCGTCCGGAGGATGCGGGGGAGCACCCCCGCCTCCCGACAGGTCTCCCGCAAGGCATCCATCCCCTTCCGGACGGCGCCGATCGAATCCCCGCCGTTCGGCGCATACCAGGTGAACGCCACACGGCTCTCCCCATCCATCAGCAGAATTTTTATTGTCGTGGAACCGGAATCGATCCCGAGAAAACATGGCGTCTGATTGAGAAGGCCGATATCCATCCTTTGCACCCGGTGCTCCTGGTGACGCTCTTCCCAGACGGCGAACTCTTTACGATCCCGGAAAAGGGGTGCGAGCCTCTTTCCGGCCTCCTTCCGCCCATGCGGCGACCCGTTTCCAAGGATCTGCAACCCTTTCTCGACTTCGAACCGGCAGCGGGAATCCCCGTGATGGAGCGCGGCCCCCTCTGCCGCGATCAGCTCGGGGTGTTCGCATGCTGCCGCCCCTTTTTCCGGATCAATATGGAGAATACGGCAAAGGGCCTCGCGCAGATAAGGGAAAAATGTTAGCGGTCCGCCGGCGAAGAGGACCTTTTCGCGGATGTCGCGGCCGCAGGCCAGCGTGGAGATGACCTGGAGAGCCATCGCATGGAAGACCGATGCGGCGATATCCTCCCGGGAGACCCGGTTGCTCAAGAGCGCCTGGATATCCGTCTTGGCAAACACCCCGCAGCGGGAAGCGATGGGGTGGAGAACCTGGCTCCGCTCGGCCAGGCCGTTGAGCGTCTCAATGGGCTCGTCGAGCAGAACCGCCATCTGCTCGATGAAGGCGCCCGTGCCGCCCGCGCAGTTCCCATTCATGCGAATGTCGGGTTGAAACCGATCGTCGAAGAAGGCGATTTTGGAGTCCTCGCCCCCGATCTCGATCAGGGTGCGGACATCCGGCCACCGCTGCCGGATCAGTCTGGTGGAAGCTACGACCTCCTGAATGAAAGGAAAACCGTAAGACTCCGCCACACCCATGCCCGCGGAGCCGGTGAAGGCGAGATCCATGATGCAGTTTCCCAACGCCTGACGGGCCTCCGTCAGCATCGCCCGGACCGTGTCCACGGTCAGGGCATGGTGGCGGCGGTAGCGCGAAAAGATCATCCGGCCCCCG
>JAURXV010000066.1 GCA_030654195.1 Syntrophales bacterium
GATCAGATCCAGTGTTTCAGCGGGACTGATGCCGTAGATGCGTGCATGTTCTTTTGCACGCTTGATTGCAAGGATGTCGAATGTACCGGAGCCGCATCCCGTATCGAGCAACCTTTTCTTGAGAAGGTCTTTCTCCTTCACACCGTAGCCAACCTGATTGAGCGTACGCTCTGCAAGCCAGTCGGGTGTGTAGAACTCGCCAAGATCATGTCGGATTTGTTTCGGGACGAGGAACTGGTAAAGCTTCTTCAGGATGTCTCGGGTCTCGTCGGGCACAAGCTCCATCGTCTCAGGGTCGTACTGATTCAGCCGCTCAACGATGCCGCGGATGGCTTTCTCAATCGGGTCGTTCCAGTCGTTCAAGTACCACGAGAGCAAATCGCCTTCGAGGAAGTTTCGGATACCTAGCGAACGGAAAATTCCACCCTCCTCAAGTTCTGTCAGCTTTTCCTTCAAGACAGCGGAGTCAAGCTTCTCCCAATCGGCGAGAGGAAGTCCCGCAACGTTCTTGAGTGTATAGAATCCGACAACCTGATAGGCGAGAAGCTTCATCAACAAGCCGTAGTAGGTATCGAGCGCGAAGAAGAAGGCAAGGAAATCGAAATCCTTCTGCTCATCCTTCTTTAAGCCGTACGATTTGAAAAGAGTTTCTGCATCGAACTTCTTATTCTCGATGGCGCCATGAACCTCGGCAAACTGGAGCGCCCACTGCTTGAAGAAGGCTTCGACTTTGCGATCGACATTCTTGGTGAGGGCAAAGTAGAACGCCTTGATTGTGTTGGAAGCGATGTAATTGAGTGAGCCAGCACCGACAGCGAAATCACGGATGAGGTTGTCGGGAACGAGGGCAGCTTTGGTGGTAAGCTTCTCAAGTGTAAGAAGGAACCGCTCGACACTCTCAACTGAGACCGGAATGGGCTCCTCTTCAATCCAGCGTCCGACCTTTCGGACGAACAGGAAGTAATTGCCGTCGAAAGCAACTCCGAGAAGGCGCTTTTCGTTCCATCGCTCTTCTTTGGCAAGGTCTTCGATGTAGTGCTTTACCTGATCAATGAGCTTGCGATTCTTTTCGTTGTTCCCTCTGATGGCACCGGGTTTCTTGTATTCCACAATCAACTGATTAAAGACAGTGTCCGCTCTACCGTTGGCGAATTGTCGTTCATTTCTTGATTGGAAGTTGAGATTAATTCGGTTTGACCGGAGGTACTCATCCCAAAGAGGTGCAACAAGCTCACGCAATTTGGCTTCGGCGTGGTTCGGAGTTGCTGCTGCTTCCGGAACTGCACTCTTGATGTTCTTAACAATGTCTGCGTATGAAGTAGTCATTCAGCTTGTTTTAATGAAATTGCACAATTGCATATAACGTCTGGCGGCAACACGCAGTGGTTTTGCGAACTCAAAACGACAAATTTCCCGTGAGCAAAACCATTGAGTTTATGAGCTTCCACCTTTCATAAGACATTGCTTTCGATGGCTGGAAGTATAGGGGGGCTGTTTTTGCTTGTCAATGGATATTATGGCAACCGCATGACAGGTTTTTTCTGAACGGAAAATGAGCCGTACTGCTCTTGCGTCTTTCATCCGGCATTCAATAAAATACGTCGGAGGTCCAGTATCAACAGTTGTATTTGAAGTGCTGCGTGCCCTCAATAAATGTAGATCTAATGAGGAAGTACGAATCACCGCAAACGGATAAAACAATTTTCTGATTCTTGTGATAGCGGCGGGTTTACATAGCGTTGCGGAAGAGATCGATGAGGCCAAAGGGCATCAGACCTAAGTAGATAATAACGATGTTGAAGATCCAGCAGAGAACTTTTTCATGGAAGGCCAGAGCGAGGGGCCGCAGCTCCTCCGACTCGCGGGAATAACTGACCCTGACGAGGTTGAGGTAGTAGAAGATGGAGATCACGGTGTTAACGGCCGCGATGATAACAATGGCGAGATAACCCGCCTTGAATGCGGTCACAAAAAGGAAGAACTTTCCGGTGAAACCGCCGGTCGGCGGAATCCCCGCCAGCGAGAAGGCGGCCACGGCCAGGGTCAGGGCCAGCAGCGGAGACCTTCGGGCAAGGCCGCTCAGGTCGTTGATCGTGACATTCTCCCCCCTTCGCGAAAGCAGCATCACCACATAGAACAGGGCGAGATTCATGAAGAGATAAACGGCGATATAATAAACAACAGCCGCGTTCCCCTCCCGGTTGAAGGAGAGAAGACCCATCATCAGGTAGCCTGCGTGGGCGATTCCCGAATAGGCGAGCAGCCTCTTGACATCCTTCTGAACCAGGCCCACCAGGTTGCCGAGGGTCATCGAAAAGGCGGCAAGCACGATGATCACAGTCGCCAGTTGCGCCGGGGCCGAAGAGGCCAGCATCGCCAGCCGGATCAAGAGCGCCGCGGCGGCGATCTTCGGAACCGTCGCGATAAACGTCGTCGTGGCGTCGGATGCGCCTTCGTAGATGTCCGGCGCCCAGAAATGCAGCGGGAAAAGGGAAAGTTTAAAGAAAAAGGCGGTCAGCGTGAGGATGATCGCCAGCACCCCCAGCGGCTGTGCAAGAAATTGGGGCAACTTTACCATGATATCGGGCAGATAAGTGGAATGGGCCATGCCGTAGAGGTAGCCCATGCCGTACAGCATGATCCCCGTCGAAATGGCGCCGAAAAAAAGATATTTCATCGCCGCTTCAATCTGCGTCCGGGTCTGGGCCTTTCGCAGCGGAACGACGGCATAGAGGCTGAAAGAGGAGATCTCCAGACTGACGACGATGGAAATAAGCTCGACCGAACTGACCAGGATCATGAGGCCCAGCGTGGAAAACCCGAGAAACATGAAAAATTCAGGCAAGTTTTCCACTTCGTTCTCTTTCTCGAACATGAAAACGACGAGCGTAAATCCGGCGGAGAGCAATACCTTGAATACCTGGGAGAAAAAGTCGACCTGGTAGGCCCCGGCGAAAAGATCGCCCCGTGCGCCCGCACAGGTCAGGGCCACGAAGAAACCCACCAGCGCAAGGACCCTGGCCGTGGTAAAAAGGGAGATCCTTTTCTTCCCCACCGACAGGAAGAGAAAGAAAACCGAAAATAAAAGCATGTACAGTTCCGGAAGCAGCGTCATCGGGTCAACCCCTTACTGGGATAATTTATTCAGTTGCATAAAAAGGTGTACGAGCGTGGTTTCCATAACCCGGACAAACGGGGCGGGGAAAAGCCCCACCCAGATCACAAAAATGGCAAGCGGCGTCAGATAAACAAATTCCCTGACATCCAAGTCTTTTAAATCTCTCTTGTCTTCCCTGCCCCAGGCGATCTGTTTCAGAAGCTTCAGCATGTAGGCGGCAGCCACGACCGCCCCGACCGCGGCGAAGAAACCGGCCGTTCTGCTTCTGGCAAAGGCGCTGATCAGCACATACAACTCGCCCACAAAACTGTTCGTCCCGGGAAAGGCGAAGGAGGAGAGGGCAAACAGGCCGAAAAAGCCCACATAGGCGGGCAGGAATTTGCCGAGCCCGGCATTGTCATAGATCTGGCGGCTGTGCGTGCGCTCGTAAATAATGCCCACCATAAGAAAGAGCGCGCCCGTGGTGACGCCGTGGTTGAGCATCTGGAGCATGGCGCCCATAAAACCATAGACCGTAAAGGTGAATATGCCCAGCGTCACGAAGCCCATATGGGCCACGCTCGAATAGGCGATCAGCTTTTTCATGTCCGTCTGGCCCAGGCAGACAAACCCCCCGTAGATGATCGCAACGATGGAAAGAACGATCATGAAGGGGGCGAAATAGAAACTGGCATGGGGAACAATGGGAAGGCAAAATCTAATAAATCCGTATGTTCCCATCTTCAGCAGAATGCTTGCCAGCAACACGCTGCCCGCCGTCGGCGCCTCCGTGTGGGCGGCCGGCAACCATGTGTGAAACGGAAACATGGGCACCTTGATCGCGAAGGCAATCGCAAAGGCCAGAAATACCCAGATCTGGAACGTGAAACTGTAGCCTTTGAACATCGCCTCGGGGATGCTGAAGGTGCCGTTCACAAGGTAGAGGGCGATGATGGCCACCAGAAGAAAAACGCTGCCGAACAGCGTGTAAATGAAGAACTTCAGCGAGGCGTAATCCTTGTTCGGCCCGCCCCAGACGGCGATGAGGAGGTACATCGGGATGAGCATCGCCTCCCAGAAAACGTAAAACAGGATAAAATCAAGGGCGCAGAAGACGCCGATCATCGCCGTTTCCATCAGCAGGATGCAGATCATGAATTCCTTCACCCGCTTCTCGATCGCCTTCCAGGAGCAAAGAACACAGAGGGGCGAGATCATCGCCGTCAGCACGATCAGCATGAGCGAGATGCCGTCCACCCCGAGAACGTAGTTGATGTTATAAGCCGGTATCCAGGCGAGACGCTCGCCGAACTGGAAAAGCGGCGTTCGGGCATTGAAGTTGAAAAAAAGCATCAGCGAGACCAACAGCGTCAGAAGTCCCGCGACGAAGGCCGTGGTCTTGATCTTGTTATCGCCATTCAGGAAAAGGATGAAGAACACCCCCACCAGGGGCAGAAAGATCACCGTGGAAAGTATGGGGAACCCGAAGGGATTCATGGTCAAGTATGGCGACATGGTTTCTTATTCCTTAAAAGCCTTTAAGTATCCAACCTATAAAACCAGCCACAGGATCGCAAAAAACAGGAAAAGCGAAAGGCCGATATAGGTCTGAATTTTTCCCGTCTGCATTTTTTTTACGACGGAACCGAAACTCATGACGGAATAGGCCGTGCCGTCGACGACCCCGTCAATGGCCCTCTGATCGAAGAAGTAGGAAAGTTCCGCATTCTTGAAAAGCGCACGGAGCCCCAGCGTGCGGTAAAGTTCGCCCCACAGTGTGTCAAACGGGGCGATCACTTTTTCGTCAAACTTCATGAAGAGCAGCGTTCCCTTGCGATAGAAGTAATCGACGTCGAGGTTCAACTTCACCTCCGGCGAGAGTTTCTTCACCATAAGGTAGAAGACCAGGCCCGTAAAGGCAAGGATCTGCATCGACTCCGAGAGGTGGGCCAGGTTATAGGGGTGGTACTCCACCGGGAAGGGAAGCAGCACATACAACGTCTGCGGGAAGACGCCGATGATGAGACAGAGAAGGGCGGTGAGTCCCATCGCCCAGAGCATGTTCAGCGGGGGTTCCTTGGCCTGGAGAGGCTCCGCCGGCTCCTTGCCGAAGAAGGTAAAATAGGTCACCTTCAGCCCGACGGAGAGGAAGGTTCCGATGCCCGCCAGATTGAGCCACGACATGAGCCAGATTCTTCCCTCATGATGCGCCGCGGAGACGATCATCGATTTGCTGACAAACCCGCTGAACAGTGGAAATCCGGAAATCGATACGGCCCCCACGATATAAAAAATCATCGTCAGCGGCATGTATTTGTACAGGCCGCCGAGCCGGCTGAGTTTCGCCGTCCCGGTCATATAAAGCACGGACCCGGCGCCCATGAAGAGCAGCGCCTTGTAAAGGATGTGGGCAAAGGCATGGGCCGCTGCTCCGTTCACAGCCATGGCGGTGCCGATGCCGACGCCGGCCACCATGTAGCCCACCTGGCTGATGATGTGGTAGGCCAGAACACGGCGGATGTCATTTTCGATGACGGCGTAGCAGACCCCGAATACCGTCATGGCCGTTCCCATGATGGCCAGGATTTCAAAGCCGGTAAAACCCCTGGCGAGAACGTAAACCGCCGTTTTGGTCGTAAACGCGCATAAAAATACCGCGCCCTCGACGCTCGCCTCCGGATAGGCATCGGGAAGCCATGCATGGAGGGGCAGTACGGCGGCATTCAGCGCAAAACCGGCGAGAATCAGGTACTCCGGCCAGGAGGCGTTGGCGGGCAGGATGCTGTTGAAGGCAAAGCTCCCCGTCTTGTGGTAATAGAGCATCATCCCGGCAAAGAACAGGAGGCCGCCGAAAACATGGAACATCAGATAGCGGAAGCCCGCCTCGATCGATTTTTTCTCCTTCCGGTACCAGATGAGGAACACGGAAGAAAAGGCCATGATCTCCCAGAAGATGAAGAGAGTCAGGTAATCGCCGGCAAAGAGGGCGCCGAGGGCGCTTCCCACATAAAAGAAACCGGCCATGTGGTGCCCGTCTTCTTCCCGGTGCAGCGCATAGAGGGCGCCCAGGAAGGCCATGATCACGAAAACCCACGCAAAAACCATGCTCAGCTTGTCAACGCGACCGAACACCCCTTCCACGCCGAGGAAATGGTACGCCCCGTACACCCCGTACCGGGCAAACGCAACGGATACGATGGCCGCAACGGGGATGAGGAGAATAAACCCCTTTTTCGCCTTCCCCCGGAGCAGCGGCAAAAGCAAGGCTCCCACGAAAAAGAACAGCGCCGGATGAATCCAACTATCCATAATAATCCTCGTCCTTGCTCAGAAACAAGTGAGCGATTCCTTTGCTGATCTTGATGAGCAGAAAGCAGCCCGCCAGCGCAAATAAAGTCCAGAAGGCGTAAACCTTATCCACAATGTAATGGGCATTATCCCGCGGCAGAAACAGGTCGAACAAAACCAGCGCGCCCAGGAATACAAAAAAGGCGGTCTTCAGCGGCGCGGCTTTCGCTATCAGGTATTCTATGATCTTCAATACATTCATCTAAAACCTCTTATTTCCCCCTCCCCTTGGTCCCCTCCCGCCGGGGGAGGGGAAGGTTCACTTCAAAAGAGTTTCCCGATCAGCCCTACAAAGAAATCGGGAAATATTCCGAGCACCAGCGAGATGAGCGACGCCAGAACAATGGGCACGACCATCGTCAGCGGCGCTTCCTGAATATCTTTTCGGCTCCAGCGCTCCTTTTTCCCTTGAAAAAACGCCCGGAACGTAATGGGGACAAAATAACCGGCGTTCAGGAGGGTGCTGGCCAGCAGTACGATGACGATCGGGATATTTTGGATCTCCAGGGCGCCGTTCAACAGGTACCATTTCGTAACGAAACCGGCCACGGGCGGCGCGCCGATCATGCTGAGCGACGCCAGCGCAAAAGCCCCCATCGTAAAGGGCATTGCGTAGCCGATCCCCGCCATGTCGCTGATCTTTTTCTTGTGGTGGGCCACATAGATGGCCCCGGCGCAGAAGAACAGCGTGATCTTGCTGAATCCGTGATTGACGATATGAATGATCCCACCCAGCACGCCCGTATTGTCTAAGAGAGCCACCCCCAGGATGATATACGACAACTGACTTACTGTGGAATAGGCCAGCCGCGCCTTCAGGTCATCCTTCGTGAGGGCGATAATGGAAGCGGCGAGGATGGTGAAGGATACGAAGTAGGCCGTGATCAGGCCGATTCCCAGATCTTGCAGGATGTTTGTTCCGAACGTCGAAAGCATAACCCGGGAGATGCAGAACACACCGGCTTTCACCACGGCAACGGCGTGCAGCAACGCGCTCACGGGCGTCGGGGCGACCATGGCCGAAGGCAGCCAGTTGTGGAGGGGCATGATGGCCGCCTTGGCAAACCCGGCGATAAAGAGCACATAGGTCACGGTAATCCACAGCGGATCGGCCGTAGAGTGAAACACCCCCGTACAGATGTTATCGGCAAAGTCCAGCGTCCCCGTCATGATATACGTCAGGATCAGGGCGGGAAGGAGAAAACCCTTCGACGTTCCCATCAGATAGACAAGGTATTTCTTGCCCCCGGCATAACCCTCCTCGTCCTGATGGTGGGCAACCAGCGGATAGGTGAAGAGGCTGATGATCTCATAGAAAAGATAGAGGGAAAAGAGACCTCCCGAATAGGAGACGCCCTGGGCCCCGAAGATTGCAATCGCAAAACAGGCGTAATACCGGGTCTGGGCATGCTCATTGAGGCTCCGCATGTAGCCGACGTTGTAGATTGAGGCAAAGATCCACAGAAACGACGAAACGATGCCGAAGATCAACGAGAGGGCGTCTACCCGGAAATTCAATGAGATTCCGGGGGCAATGGTGGAAAGCGTATAAAGGATGCGGTTGCCCTGCCAGATGGCGGGAACCATGGCCATCACGGAAACAAAGGTGAGCACGGCGCCGGCAATGGACCAGAACTCTCTCAGGTTCGGCCTTTTGCCAGAAACCATGATGAGAATGGAGGTAACGAGAACAATGCCGATCGGCAATAGGGGTAGTGCGCTCTCCATAACCATAGGTCAGTCTTTCATCTCCTTCAGATCTCCGCCCTCGATGTGCCCGTATTTCTTGAAAGTGAGCATGATGATGCCGAGCGCGATGGCTGCTTCCGCCGCGGCAATCCCCATGATGATGAGCGTAAAAGCCATACCGTAGCCGTTCTCGGGGGAGACAAATCGGTTCAGGGCGACCAGGTTCAAGCCGGCGCCGTTCATGATCAGCTCCATGGAGACCAGCATCCCGATCAGCGTGCGCCGGCAGACCACGCCTGCAATGCCGAAAAAGAGCAAAAACAGGGCTACAAACAGATAGATGTGCTGATTGTTGTATAACAAATCGGTCATTTGTTCCCCCTGGAAAAAAGGGCAAGCATGATCGCGCCTAAAATCGCCACAACCACGAGAAGCGATATCAGCTCAAAGGGCAGAACCAGGTTGTTGAAAAAAAGGCGGCCGATCTCTTTTGTCGTTATCTCAAAGGAGGGATTCTCTGCCAAGGGGACACCTTGCGGCAAGGTGTCCCCAAAGGTTTCCATGACGAACCGGACGAACATGAACAGGGAAACCAGCGCAACGCCCAGCGCCGCGACGAATTTTCCGACGGTTGTCCACTCTTTCGGTTTCCGGTAAAGCGGGCCGATCAGCATGACGGCAAAGGCAATCAGAACGGAAACGGCCCCCACATAGATCAGGATCTGCATCATGGACAGAAAGGGGCTGTTCAGGAAGACATAAAGACCGGCGATTCCGAACATGGTGGTGACCAGCCCCATCATCGCATAGACGATGGACCCGGATAAAACGGCCATTGCGGCGCCGCCCAGCGTCGCGACAATGGTGATCAGGAATATGATTTCACCAACAGTCATGATGTCTTTTTCCTTTTTTCAAATTCCTTGACCAGATCGTAATAAAAATCCTCTCTTTTATAACCTGCGCAGTTGAAATCAGCGGAAAAAGCGAGGCAGTCGGACGGACAGCTCTCCACGCAGATGCCGCACTGGCTGCACGTCGTATAATCGAGGGTATAGGATGTGGCGGTCTTCCTCTTTTCGCCCTCCCGCTTTTCCCCCTCGACATTCTTGATTGATCCCGACGGACAGTTCTTCGCGCAGATCCCGCAGGCGATACAACCGTTTTTCTCCGGATTGTCGGCGCTGGCCAGGAGTTTGACATGACCGCGGAAGCGCGGGCTGATATCCAGCAGTTGACGCGGATACTGGGATGTCACCACCGGCTGAAAGAACGCCTTGATGGTAACCCCCAGGCCGGCAAGCAGCGAACCCGTACCCCGGATGAATGCCGAAGGTGATGCCGTCATATTTTGATACTCTCGCAAAATGTTACAAAGTAAGAACGCTGGAACGGCTTTGCAAAAAGCGCCATATGCAAGGCGCGCGACGCCTGAGGAATGAGGCGTACTGCTTCGTACGCCGCAGTGACGAAGGCGGAAGCGCAACGCAGCATATGGACTTTTTGCGAAGTCGTCATAACTTCAAAAGCCCTCCCGTAATAAGCAGGTTGATGAAACTTAGAGGGATCAGCGCTTTCCAGGAGATGTTCAGCAACTGGTCGAACCTCACACGGGGAAAGGTCCATTTGAGCCACATGATGACGAAGACGAGGAGATACGACTTCAGCAGAAACCAGATGATCCCGGGCAAAAACGGCCCCTGGTAGCCGCCGAGGAAGAACGTGACGGCAATGGCGCTGACGATGAACATGTTCGTATACTCGGCAAGGAAAAAGAGCGCAAACCGCATGCCGGAGTATTCCGTATGATAGCCCGCCACCAGTTCGCTCTCCGCCTCGGGCAGGTCAAAGGGGGTTCGGTTGGTCTCGGCGACGCCGGCGATGAAATAGATGCAAAAAGCCAAGGGTTGGTAAAAGACAAACCAGAGTCCGTTCTGCGCCTCCACAATGCTCTTCAACGAGAAGGAGTTGGTCATCATGATGACGGGCAACAGGGAGAGCAGAATGGGTATCTCATAGGCGATATTCTGGGCGATGCTTCGGATAGCCCCCATCAGCGCATATTTGTTGTTGGACCCCCAGCCCGCCATCAGGATGGAAAACATCGAAAGGGAGGAAAAGGCGAGGATCACCAGGATGCCGACGTTGATATCCTTGACCACGAGCGAAGCGTCAAACGGGATGACGACAAACGAGACCAGAACGGGAATGAAGATGAGCATGGGGGCGGCATAGTAAAGGGGTTTGTCCACCGCACGCGGCGTCAGGATCTCCTTGCCCAGCAGTTTGAGTGCATCGGCGATCGGTTGAATCAAACCGTAGGGTCCGACCTCCTTGGGTCCGATCCGCCGCTGCATGTGCCCCGCCACTTTTCTCTCCGCCCAGGTCAATATCAGCGCGTTCACGACGACAAAAGCCAGAACGCCGATGAGACCGACGATCATCTTGAGCGCTTCCCAGCCGATTATGCTCGCTAATTGCTCCATTTACCCATCACAGTTATCGATCTATCTCCGGTATGACCAAATCAAGAGCCCCCAGGATCGCCACGGTATCGGCCAGCAGGTTCCCTTTCGCCAGCTCGGGGAATACCATCAGATTGGAAAAAGAGGGCACGCGCCACTTCATCCGATAGGGGGTGTCGCTTTCATCGCTTACGATATAGATTCCCAGTTCCCCGCGGGGCGTCTCGACCGTATGATAGATGTCCCCTTTCGGCGGCTTGAGTTTCTTCGGCACCTTTTCCGCCATGACGGGGCCTTCGGGAAGCCCGGCCAACGCCTGTTCGATGATCCTCACGGCGTTTTCCATTTCTTTTACCCGCACGTGGTAGATATCGAGTGCATCGCCGTGCGTCCCCACCGGAACATCAAAGTCCATCGCTCCGTAGGCGGCGCAAGGTTCCGTTTTTCTCATGTCCATCGCTATACCGGCAGCTCTGAGCACCGGCCCGGAAACAGCCTGTTTTCTCGCCCGCTCCTTCGTGATGACGCCGATGCCTCTGGTCCGGTTGATGAAAATCACATTGCCGCCGACGAGCTTTTCATACAGGACGAAACGGCTCTTCATCCGCTCGACAAATGCCTTTGTTGCGGGGATGAAGGCCTCGTCAACGTCGTTATAGAGCCCGCCGAATCGGAAATAGCTGTAGGTGAGACGGGAGCCTGTGACCGGTTCAAGGATGTCGTTGATCTGCTCCCGGTCGTCGAAGACAAAGAGGAAGGGGGTGAGCGCCCCCAGATCGGCAAGATAGGCGCCCAGCCACATCAGGTGGCTGGAGAGTCTGTTGAGTTCCGTGGCAATGACGCGCACATAGTTCGCCCGGTCCGGCACGGCGATCCCGCACATCCTTTCCACGGCGGTCACGTATCCGAGGTTGAAGGCCATTGCGCCCAGGTAGTCCATCCGGCCCGTGTTGGCGTGAAACTGCAGATACCCCCTGTTTTCCGCCATTTTCTCGTGCATTCGGTGGAGATAGCCAAGAACGGGTTCCGCCTCCTCGATATATTCGCCGTCCATCTTCAGCACGACCCTGAGCACGCCGTGCGTGCTCGGATGCTGAGGCCCGAGATTGATGCAGAAGGTGTCCTCCGCTCCCTCGGGCTGGAATGACCCGAGCGACTTCTTATCTTCATCGGAAACCGGGACCTGCCCCTTGCGCAGGGGGTAATAATCGATCCCCTCATGGAGAAAGAGGTAGGTCATGTTGGGATGACCTTCGAATGTTACGCCGAAAAACTCGCGGATCTCGCGCTCATACCAGTATGCGCAGTCGAAGACGGTGGAAATCGTCGGGGCGATCGGTTTGGCGGGATCGACCTTCAGGGCGACCTTCACCCTGCAGAGGGCCGCGTGGTTGCCGAAGATGTAAACGAGCTCAAGATATTCCTTGTAGTCCACGCAGATCTCGGCGGCCAGATAGAAACCGCGTTCGTCGAAGAAACGGGCGACTTTCACGATCTCGCCTGAAGCCACCTCGCAGCAAAGATGGTAGCCCCTCTCCCGGTAGTTTACCTCACCGATCTCAATATTCCCCAAGGCGGCGCCCAGCTCTGTTTTAATTTTCCCTACCATCGTTCTTCCGGTCCCGGGAAGCGTCTCTTCCCTGTTATTTTTTCCTCTAACTTCATTAGACCTTCGAGAAGGGCTTCCGGCCGGGGGGGGCATCCGGGGACGTACACGTCCACCGGCACGAGGAGATCAACGCCTTCGATGACATTGTATTGACCCTCGAAAACAAACGGGCCGCCGGAGATGGCGCAGTTGCCCATCGCAATGACCCACTTGGGCGCCGGCATCTGCTCATAGAGGGTGACCAGAACGGGCGCCATCTTTTTCGTGACGGTCCCGGAGACAATCATCAGATCCGCCTGCCGGGGAGAAGGGCGGAATACCTCGGCGCCGAAGCGGGCGATGTCAAAGCGGGCCATGGAGGCGGACATCATCTCGATGGCGCAGCAGGCGAGACCGAAAGTCATCGGCCAGAGGGAGTTTGCCCTGGCCAGATCAAGCACCTTTTCCACCAGGGCGAATTTTACTGGGAAAACTTCCTTTTCCAGGCAAACACCCCTTTCCCCCAGGCATAAAATATCGCCAGGGCAAGGATCAGCACAAAGCACAACAGTGCGTAAAATTCATCCGGCCTTTCACCCTTCGCATAGTTCAACGCAACAGGGAAAAGGTAGAGTACGTCCACATCAAAGGCGATGAAGATGAGGGCATAGATGTAATAGTGCATGCCGTACCTTATCCAGGCGCTCCCGTAGGGTTCGATGCCGCACTCGTAGGTATTGAGGGTTCTTGCCCCTTTTGTCCTTGGGGCAAGGATATAGGCGATGACGATCGGGGCGAGTGTAAAAAGGAGAGCAACAACAATAAAAAGGACCACCGGAGCAAATTCTTGCAGGCTATTCATAAGCGACACTCGATCCAGGACGACGGTTCACGTAAAGTCGATTGAAGCTCCCTTTTTTGCGGCGCGAGTATAAGAAGAGCAATCCGGGTTGTCAAGAATTTTCTACAAAAAAAGCGGATAAAAATTTTATCCCGGAATGGCTGAAGCGGAAACGGTCGCCAGACTCATCGTGGAAAAAATACCCTATCTGGCGGCCATATCCGTCGGATCCGTGTCCATGGGGGCAAACAGGTATATCGGCACGGGCCGACCATCAGCGATCATCGTCGGGATCCATCTTCAACGTCTTGCGGATCTCCCGCCAGAGGAGCTCCTTTCCCTCGCCCGTTTTCGCGGAGAAGGCGATGAGCGCCGGTCCCGGAGAAAATCGGATATCCTCTCCGATCCGGCGCCGCCGGTTCGCGAACTCATTCCTCGACACCTTGTCCGTCTTCGTCAGGCATACGAGGAAGCGGATGCGGTAGCATTGCAGCCACTCCATGAGTTGCAGGTCCTCCCCCGACGGATCCCGCCGGACGTCCAGAATCACGACGACGAGCCGCAGGGTGTCGCGCTCCCGGAGGTAGGTCTCAACCATCGGCCCCCACTGTTTCCGGATCGCCTCGGGGACCTTCGCATACCCATATCCGGGCAGATCGATGAAAGCGAACCGTTCGTTGACGAGAAAGAAATTGATCTCCTGCGTCCGCCCCGGCGTATTGCTGGTTCGGGCGAGCCCCTTCCGGTTCAGCAGGGTGTTGATGAGGGAGGATTTCCCCACATTGGATCGTCCGGCAAAGGCGATCTCGGGAAGCCCGGCGGGCGGATAATGGGCCGGTTCTTTCGCGGAGAGCACAAACTCGGCGGATAGAATTTTCATAAGATGATGCTTTCAAAATCGATGCTCTCGTCAAAAGTCGTCACACCGGTGAAAGCCGGTGTCCAGTGTTTTTGTAACCCTTTAAAATCTCTGGATTCCGGTTTTCACCGGAATGACGATTTTGGGGCATTTTTGACTTTTGACGAGTTCGTCAAAATTGCACGGACTTCAAAAAAGTTCCCCTGAAAAGAGGCCGTGCTTCTCAGGGGAGCAAGGATTGGGTAAGGTGTCAGAGCAGATCGTAAGCCGAATTCTGTTCCGCCTCCCGGTCGCCCGGGGGGCGGCGATGATCATTCCTCTGGGACGGCCGTTGCCGGCCGCCTCAAGCGACACAACCCGAGAACATGGGGGCGGGCCGCCCCGTTCTCCTATTTGATCTTGCTCCGGATGGGGTTTACCAAGCTTTCCCGGTCACCCGGGAAACTGGTGAGCTCTTACCTCGCCTTTTCACCCTTACCCCTCTTGAAGCGGAGGGGCGGTATCTTTTCTGTGGCACTTTCCTTAGGGTCACCCCCAGTCGCCGTTAGCGACCATCCTGCCCTGTGGAGTTCGGACTTTCCTCCGCTCCGGTCACCCGGACCGGCGATCATCCGCTCTGCTCCGACACCCTTTTTCTCCAACACCTTTTTTCAATGATCCCTTCACCTTCAGCCTTCAGCCTTCTGCCTTCAGCCTTCATCCATCAACCGTTCCGGTTTTCCCAGTAGATGATCCGGTTGCAGTTCGGACAGGTGGTCAACAAGATCGATTTCTGCAATTCATTGTACAACTGGGGAGGAATGGACATGTGACACCCGTCGCAGATCTCCTTCCAAACCGCAACCACCGCTACGCCGCGCCCGGCGCTTTTGATCTGCTCGTATTTCCGGAGGATCTCGGCAGGGATCTCTTTTTTCAGTTCACTGCCTCTCCGGACGCAGACATTGAGTTCCCCCGCAAGGGAGTTCAGCTCCGCCTCCAACCTCGCCTTTTCCTCTTCATAGCGCCGGCGATGGGCTTCCAGTTCCCCTTCGCCGGTCTTCAGCGCGGTTTCGAGATGGTCGAGATCATCGAGGAGGGAGATCATCTCATCCTCCAGGCGGCTGTTCTTTGCCTCAAAAGTTTCGATCTCTTTCAGCATCGCCTGATACTCTTTGTTCGTCTTGACCTCAAAGAGCCTCTCTCTTGTCCGTTTCAGCGCCTCCTGCCCAGCGAGCAGCTGGGCGTCCTTCTCGCGCCTGCGTTTTCGCAAACTTTCCAGTTGTTCCCGCTCCGTGTCCACAACCGCCGAGAATGAATTGACTTCCTCCTCCAGCGTTTTCATCAGGACCGGAAGGTCCTTCTTCTTTGCCTGAATTCGGCCTGCCGCCGATTCCATCTTCTGCAGTTCGATCAGGCGTGCCATCTGTTCTTTCAACCGCATCCCCCTTTCCTTCTTCACCGGGGCGTCCCGAAAAAAAATGCACCAGTCACTGGTGCATTTTACGAGGCTGCCCTGCTTCCCCGCACTGTCGGTCCTGTGATCATCCATGAAAATTCGCGTCTCACGCAGTCCTTCTCCCCTTGTTCTTCATCCCTGGTGGGCCCACCTGGATTCGAACCAGGGACCGACCGGTTATGAGCCGGTGGCTCTACCAATTGAGCTATGGGCCCTTTCCGGGATGAATTCAGCTTTGATCAGCAGAGGCTTATTAATACCCATCACCGGATCTTGTCAATATTTTATTTGACGGCTTCGTAAAAAGACCGGATGCTGCGTTGCGCTTCACCCTTCGTCGTTGCAGCGTACACCAAAGTACGCCTCACTCCTCAGGGTTCGCGCGCCTTGCCTGCGGCCTTTTTACGAAGCCGCCCCCAATGCAAGGCTGTTGCGACTTTTCACGAGGCCATCTTATTTGCCCCCCGGCTTCAGAAGACGCCGCCGCGACGGATTCCGCAGTTTTCGGGTGGCGCCCGATTCGATCTGTTTGGCCCTTTCCCGGCTAAGCTCCAGAGATTCGCGGGATTCTTCCGCCGAATAATTTCCGCGCTCGCTGATCCCGAAGCGCATACGGAGAACCTTTTCCTCCCGCGGCGTCAGGGTCGACAGGATCTTCCGAGTCTGTTCCGCCAGGTCCATATTGATCGTGGCCTCCGAAGGCGACATGATTTTTTTATCCTCAATAAAATCACCAAGATGGCTATCTTCCTCCTCCCCGATCGGGGTCTCCAGCGAAATGGGTTCTTTGGCGATTTTGAGGACCTTCCGAACCTTTTCCAGAGGGAACTCCATCTTGTTGGCAATCTCTTCCGGATTGGGTTCCCTCCCCAATTCCTGCACGAGATAGCGGGAGGTCCGGATCAGCTTGTTGATCGTCTCGATCATGTGCACCGGAATCCGGATGGTCCTCGCCTGATCGGCGATGGCGCGGGTGATCGCCTGCCGGATCCACCAGGTGGCATAGGTGGAAAATTTATAGCCCCGCTGGTACTCGAATTTATCGACCGCCTTCATCAACCCGATATTCCCCTCCTGGATCAAATCCAGGAACTGGAGGCCCCGGTTCGTATATTTCTTCGCGATGCTCACGACAAGACGCAGATTCGCCTCCACCAGTTTTCTCTTCGCGATCTCCGCCTTTCTCTCTCCCGTCTGGATCGCCACCATAGCCTTCTTCAGCGCCGTCACGGAGAGTCCCGTTTCCTGGGCGATCCTCTTGAACCGGCGGTTGGCCTCCTGGACTATCTTCTCGCAGGACCTCAGTTTCCCCAGGGATACCCGCGCTTTTCTGGCCGCCTGCTCCCCGCTTCTGGCGGACTTATGCATCTTCGCCCAAGCCTCTTCCAATTGGGCCAGCGAAAGACCCGTTTCCTTCTTACACCGGAGGACCGTCTCTTCCGCCTGCTCCACCTCGTTCAGATAAACGCGGAGATTGGCGACCATCCGGTCGATTTGTCGCTTGCTGAACCGGACCTTCCGGCAGGTCTTGACGATATTCAGCAGATTCTTGTCCAGGTCCTGTTTGAGTTTCTGCCTTTCCTGGGAGCTTAGCCCTTTCGCGTTCAGCTTCTTTCGAATCACATCGTTCTTGGCGTCATAGACCGTGACCTTGTCGAGCAGCTTGATCACCCGCTCCCGATGCATGTCTTCCTCGACAATGCCGTCTTCATCGTCGAGGTTGTCCACGACGATCTTTACGCGGATCTCCCCGCTCTTCAGCTGGGCGCCGATATTGACCACATCCTTGAGGGAGACGTTCACGCTGAAAACGGCCTCCATGCTCTCCTGGGCGCCCTCTTCGATCACTTTGGCGATCTCGACCTCGCCCTCCCGGCTGAGCAGGGAAACGAGCCCCATCTCCCGCAGATACATCTTCACCGGATCGCCGGTCTTGCCGATTGCCGGCAGCAGGCCAAGGATATCCTCCCGCTTGCTCTCAACCCGTTCTTCCGTCGCCTTCTTGACGACCAGCTTTTCCCCCTTGTCCGTGTCGATGATATCGATATTCTTCTCGCCGAAGAGCATGATGATATCATCGATCTGATCGGAAGAGATTACATCGGAGGGAAGCAGATCGTTGACGTCGTCGTAGGTCAGAAACCCCTTTTCCTCTCCCAGCGTGATCAACTTCTTGAATTCATCGGACTCGATTTCTTTTCCCATATCGGTTTCTCCCGGTATCCCGTGGGGACATTACGCCGCATCGTGTCCCCATCGATCAGCCATCCCTCTTCGGGCCGGCCTCTGCTTGTGATAAAAATAATGTACGACTCATGACAGCTCCTTCTCTTCCCGAAGAAGCCGATTCTTTTCCGCGAAAAGACGGTCGTGCAATTCCTGGTTTCCGGCCTTCTTGGCTTCATTTATCTTGCGCGTCAGGATCCTGCCCCTCTCTTTATTGGCCCTCTCTCGGAGTTGCCTGACGGCGTCGGCCATGAGGCGATCGATCAGATCCTCATGGTAGGGGCTCTCGCGGACCAGAAGCGCGAGGAGTTTGTTTCTCAACGGGCCCTCGCTCAGAGATCCGACGAAGACCGATGCGTCCTTTGTCGCGCCTCCCTCAAGGCTGGCGGCCAACAATTCCTCACCCAGCGACTTCAATTCACCCGTCCTGAAACAGTCAAGAACGCCGGACTGCGCTACGACCGAGATTTTGTTCGGGTATTCCAGCATCATCTGGACCAGGCTCATCTCGACCGAATCATACTCCGTCGGCGCCTTTCGCCTCATCTGTTCAGCCGGCATCTGGGCTGGACTATGGGCGCGGGTGCGCTGGATCTCCGCCTTCAAGACCCCCTCATCGACGTTGAGAGTTTCCGCCACCTTCTTAATGAAGAGGTTCCTCTCGACGGCGTCCACGATCCGGCAAAGGAAGGCAACGGCCTCCCTGAGCTTGTCCCGGTCCTCCTCCAGCGTCCCCCTTCCACCGAGGATCTCTTCGATGTAGTAATCGACCATCGGCAGGGCCCGGGCTACCAACTCCTCCATCTTTTCGCGCCCCCGCGTGCGGACGTAATCGTCCGGGTCATGGCCGTCGGGGAGGATGACCGCCTTTGCATGGACATTCCCCGCCAAAAACAGCTCCAGGCTTCTCGCGAGCGCCTTCCGACCCGCCTCGTCCGGATCGAATACAGCGGCCACGCGGGGTGCGTAACGCCGGAGCAGATCGACCTGGGCCCGGGTCAGGGCGGTTCCCAGCGTGGCCACAACATGTTGAATGCCTGCGCTCCAGAGGGCGATGAGGTCGAAATAGCCCTCGACCATCAGTGAAAAACCGGCCTGCCGGATCGCCTCCCGCGTCCGGGAAAGCCCGTAGAGGTTGTTTCCCTTCGTGTAAACCGGCGACTCGGGGGAATTCATGTATTTTGGTTCGCCGGCGCCGATGACCCGGCCGCCGAAGGCGATGACATGACCATCGACATCCTCGATCGGGATCATCAGTCTCCCGCGGAACCTGTCGTAATGTCCCCTCTCTCCCTCTCCCGCCCTCGGAATGGCAAGACCGGCCTGTTCGACAAGCTTCGGCGGAACCCCCTTTTTGTCCAGGAAATCGAGCAGGTTTCGCCATCCCTCCGGGGCAAAGCCGAGTCGAAATGTGCTGATGGCCTCCGCTCCGATCCCTCTGTTCCGAAGATACTCCCTGGCTCCCTCTCCCGCCGGCGACTGGAGCGCCCCCGCAAAATAGTCCGCGGCAAGTCCGTTGACCCGGCGGATCTGTTCCCCGAGGGTACTGCGTTCGCGTTCCTCGCGGCTCGGAGGCCGGTCAGGAATGACGACCCCGACCTTTCCCGCCAGTTGGCGGACCGCCTCCGGAAAGGTCAGATTGTTCAGCTTCATCAGGAAAGAGACTCCGTTCCCCCCCTCGCTGCAGCCGAAGCAGTAGAACATCTGTTTATCGGGACTTACCGTAAAGGATGGGGTCTTCTCCCGGTGAAAGGGACAGAGCCCGAGATAATTCTTACCCGTCTTCTTCAGGGTCACATACTCCCCGATCAGCGAAACGATATCGGTCCGTCTCCGGACTTCTTCGATCTTATCCTCGGGAATCGAACCCTTCAAACGCCGCGCCCCCTATCCGTCCCCGGAAAACAGACTTTCAAGGACTCATTGCTTTTGTATGGACAAACGCGCCTTGACCTTTTCTCCGACCATTTTTCCATCGGCCTTTCCGGTCACCTTCGGCATGAGGGTCGCCATCACCTTCCCCATGTCCCGTACACTTGCGGCGCCCGTCTCGCGGATCGCCTCGGCGATCATAGCATCGAGTTCCGCTTCCGACATCGGAGTCGGCATGAACTCCTGGATCACCTTGAGCTCCGTCTCTTCTTTTTCGACGAGATCGGCTCGGCCGCCCTTTTCAAACTGCTCAATCGAGTCCTTCCGCTGCTTGACCATCGCGGAGAGAAGCTGGAGGAATTCGGCCTCGTTCAGCTCGCGCTTTAAATCGATTTCCCGGTTGTGCAGACCGCTTTTCAACAGCCGCAGGGCCGACAGCCGGAGCTTGTCCTTCGCTTTGGCAGCCAGGATCATCTCCTGATCCATCTTTTTCTTGAGAGTCACGTCTTAACGCCTCCACACGCTACAAATTAGATCATCTTTCCGTTTTGTCAATGAGACATCGCCATTTTCAGGCCAGACCGTCTGGGAGTTTTCGACCGCCCAACAGGTGCATGTGGAGATGAAAAACCACCTGCCCCCCCTCCTCATTGCAGTTGATCACCAGCCGGAAACCCCTTGCGGCGACTTCTTTCAGCCGGGCGACCGTCCGGGCCGCGACCATCATGGCCTGGAGATCTGCCATTCCTTCCGCATCCGCGTCCATCAGCGTAGCAATATGTCTCCTGGGGATGAGGATGATGTGGATCGGGGCCATGGGCTGAATATCCTCGAAGGCCAAGACCCGCTCATCCTCATACACCTTCCGGCAGGGAATCGTTCCCGCCGCAATCTTGCAGAAAATGCACCCCTCCATGCTTTCCACCTCCTTCCTCCCGGACGAAACACCCTGGCGTACGCCTCACCCCTCACTCCTCACGCCTCACCCCTCTTGCGCAATCGATAGCCTCTGCGAGGGACAACGCGCCTGTATAGAGGGCCTTCCCCGCAATCACGCCGAGAACACCCTGTTTTTCCAGGGGCATGAGCTTCTCGATATCCCGGATCCCGGAGACGCCGCCGGAGGCGATCACCGGAATCCCGACCTCTTTGGCCAGCTCCCCCGTTGCCTCTACGTTGACGCCTGTTTCCATGCCGTCCCGGGCAATATCCGTATAGACCAATGCTGCAGGCCGGTCGTAGACAAACCGGAGCGCCAGCGCCGCCGCTGTCTCTTCCGTCTTTTCCGTCCATCCCCGAACGGCGACACGCCCGCCGACCGCATCGATCCCCAGGATCACCTGCCCCGGAAACGCGCGGCAGACCTCCCGGACAAACCCCGGATCGCTGAGGGCGGCCGTGCCGAGAATCACCCACCGCACCCCGCTTTGGAGATAGGTTTCCACCGTCTTCATGGTCCGGATACCTCCCCCCACCTGGACCGGCAGTCCCGTCTCCGCCACAATCTTCCGGATCACCCCCTCATGACGGGGAGCGCCGGCGAGCGAACCGTCCAGATCGACCACATGCAGGCGTTCGGCGCCCCGTTGCTTCCAGACGGAGGCCATGACCACCGGATCGTCCGCATAAACCGTCGTCCGCCCGAAGTCCCCCTGGGCCAGACGCACACAACGGCCATCCTTCAGATCGATGGCGGGAATGACAATCATCCAGAGATCCCCCCTTAAAACAGATGAATTTCCGTGATGACGGAAATTCCGCGGGCCCGACCTTCCACGGTTTAAGAAAACGGCGCTACCGCAGGCCGGGGAAGGTCTTCAAGACCTCTTTCAGTCCCCCTGCCGCCAGTTCCTCCGCCGTGACCCACCTCCCCTTCTCCCGAAAAAAAGAGAAGACCTGCAGGAGATCCTCCATCAGCGAACCCTGCGTCCGGTCAAAAGCTCCCCGCCAGACGAGTTCCCCATCCTCAACCCGGATCAGATGGATCTCGAAGGCAACGGAAGCCGGCTGCTCCACGGAAAAGGACTCTCCTTTTCTCTCCCGGAAACGGTAGAGATACCCAAGAACGATCCCCTCCGCCCCCAGTTCGTTTCCGACATCGCGCAGGACCTGCCGGAGCGGATCCTTGAGGGACGCCATGGAAACCCGTCGGTAAGCCCCGGCGACACGCTCTCCCGCAATGATGTTCAATTTCGGTTTGCTTTCTTTCAGGTATTCGAGGAAGCGGTCCTCGATGACCGTTTCCGGGCTCCCGGCGGCCTTCGCTGCGCTGAAAATCATCCCGCAGAGGGGGCAGCGCACGACACCCTGATGAAGGTCTTCCGGAATGATCTGCTGAAATGGAACGACGGCGATCCGGTCGAAGACGATCTTTCCCTCCGGGACAGGGCTGCCCTCATCCTGGCGATGGTGGCAGCCGAGAAGCGGATGAAGGAAACAGAGGATCAGCAGGCTGTAGATAACCTTTCGGATACTATAGGATTTTTCGATGGCTTCAACCCCCTTGTCTCTGACGGAGGCAGCTTCCTTCTTTGTCGGGGCAACACCGCAGCTTCCGATCCAAGTTTTATCAACCTTGACGGCTTCATAAAAAGACCAGATGCTGCGTTGCGCTTCATCCCTCGTCATTGCGGCGTACGCAACAGTACGCCTCATTCCTCAGGATTCGCGCGCCTTGCCTGCGGCCTTTTTACGAAGCCGTCCTATTTTCACGACTTTTAAGACTTTTTACGAGGTCGTCAACCTTCAGCCTTCCAGGGAACCCTTGGTGGACAGAACACCATCGATCCGTCTATCGGCCTCAACCGCCTTGCGCAGCGCGCGGGCAAAGGCCTTGAAAATCGCCTCGGCCATATGATGGTGGTTTGTACCATATCTGAGGTTGATGTGCAATGTTATTCCGCTATGATCTGAGAATGACTTGAAAAATTCTCGGAGCAGGGTTGGATCAAATTCCCCGATCTTCTGTTCTCCGAGTTCCGCTCTCCAAACGAGATAGGGCCGACCGGAAAGATCCATCGCCACATTGCAGAGGCTCTCATCCATCGGAACCACCGCCGAACCGTACCGGCTGATCCCCTTCCTCTCCCCGAGGGCCTTACGGACTGCCTGTCCCAGGCAGATTCCCATGTCTTCCACAAGGTGATGATCGTCGACCGCGGTGTCGCCCCGGCCCCGAATGTCGAGATCGAAGAGGCCGTGCCTGGAAAACAGGCTCAGCATGTGATCGAGGAAGGGCATGGAGGTGTCGATCCGTCCCTCCCCCTTTCCGTCCAGGTCGATCGCTACGGAGATTTCCGTCTCCGCGGTTTTTCGTTGGATGACCGCCTTACGCATACACTTATCTCCTTCAGATCACCTTGTTCAGCGGGTACTCGATGATCCCCTCGGCGCCCGCTTCCTTTATCAGAGGAATGAGATCCCGGACGATGTTGCCGCTGACGATGGTCTCCACGGCAAGCCAGTCATCGGAGTAGAGACCGGAGATCGTCGGCGCCTTCAGGGAGGGAAGAAGGATCACGACCCGGCCGAGATTCTCCCGGGAAACGTTCATCTTCAACCCCACCTTCCCCATCGCCTCGAGGGACCCTTTGAGCAGCAGACGGATCTGCTCTATCTTCTGTCTCTTCCAGGGGTCTGCCCAGGCCTCCCGGTTCGCGATGAGCTGTGTGTTGGTCCTCATCAGTTCGTGGATGATCTTGAGCTTGTTGGCCCGGATGGTACTTCCCGTCTCCGTGACCTCCACGATCGCGTCCACAAGCCCCTCGACCACCTTGGCCTCCGTCGCCCCCCAGGAGAACTCGACCTGGACCTTGATATTCCGCTCTGCAAAGTAGCGCTTCGTGAAGCTGACCAACTCCGTCGACACATGCTTGCCTTCCATGTCCTCAATCGAACGGATGGGCGAGTCCTCCCGGACGACGAGCACCCACCTCGCCTGCCGCGTCGAGGTCTTGGAGTAGATCAGGTCCTGAACGGCCACTACATCCGATTCGTTCTCGGTGATCCAGTCCTGGCCGGTCAGACCCAGATCGAGCGTGCCGTCCGCCACGTAGCGGGACATCTCCTGGGCGCGGACCAGGGTGCAGGAAAGCTCCTCGTCGTCGATGTCGGGAAAGTAACTCCGGCTGTCATACGTGATACGCCAGCCCGCCCGCTTGAACAGGTCCACCGTATTGGCTTCCAGACTCCCCTTCGGAATCCCCAATTTCAATTTGTTCATCGTATGCTCTCGCAATAAGTTTCAACAGCCGTCACCGATACACCTCTTTGGGATCAAAAACCCTTTCCCCGACGGTGACAAAGTCTCCATCCGCCCACTTTCTGTAAAAACAGGACCGGTATCCGGTGTGACAGGCCGCGCCGCCCAACTGTTCGACCTTCAGCAAAATGGCGTCCTCATCGCAATCCAGCCGGACCTCGCGGACAAGCTGGAGATGACCGGAGGTCTCCCCTTTCAGCCATAGACTCTGCCGGGAACGGCTCCAGTAGTGGGCCTTGCCCGTTTCGAGGGTTTTCATCCAGGCCTCGCGGTTCATATAGGCCAGCATGAGCACCTCCCCGGTCTCATGGTCCTGGACCAAGACCGGCGCCAGTCCCTCCCCTTTATTAAAATCCGGTTCCGTCATGACCTTCCCCGTTGATTGATTCATTTTCGACCGCCGGCGCCTTCGCGCAGAAGCATAGCGGCGGGTTGGGAATCATAGTTTGGGAAGTGCCATTAATCAAGCATTTTTTTCGGGAATTCCCGCAGCATTCATTCATCTTGCCAAGCCGCCCTTTCCATGATAGAAGATTCGCGGATAAATGAACTTTTTCCCCAAAGACGGGTTTCCCGGGGCGTCACCCGGAATACCCGGGATGTCAGGAGGTTTGGCGATGTCCTTGCTTATCAGCGGCATTGTATCGGTTATCCTCGGTGTGATCGGTTTTTCCCTGTGGTGGAGCGACTTCATGATCATCTTGAAGGGCGGCGTCCCGATCATGCTGATCCTGGCCGGAATCCTTGCGGTCTATGTAGGTCTGGACGCGATGGAGGACCGCATGAGAGAGGAAAGGCACAAGCAGGAGGAAAAATTGGAGAAGACCCGGGAGGAGATCGAACTGGTCAAGGCCCAGGCGGAGCAGTACCGCGAAGAAATCGAAAAGCTGAAGGAACAGGCGAACAAAAAAAACCCTTGACAGAAGGGGCTAAATCCATTAGCGAGACTCCCCTTTACTTCAACCTCAACGGAAAGAGCGAAAAAAGCGAATTTTATTGTTGAAAACGGATTTAACCCACGCCTGCTTCGATACCTACTTATCTATCGGATCTGCTGGATGTCCTTCTCTTTGCCCACCATGACGAGGACATCCCCGTCCTTGATCACGAAGTCCGCCCCGGGAACCATGGTGATTTTGTCGGAGACGATATCCCGAATCGCGATCACCTCGATGTGGTAACGGCCCCGGAGCTGGAGATCGGAAAGTGACTTGCCGAGAAAGCTGTTGGGCGGGGCCATTTCGGAGATCATGTAATCGTCCGAAAGTGGAAGATAGTCAAGTACATTCGGAGAGATGAGGCTCTTCGCCACCTTGTGGGCGATTTCCTTTTCCGGAATCATCACCTCCGTCGCCCCAACCTTCTCAAGGATCAGTTTATGCTCCTCGTTGGGGGCCTTGACGATGATCGTCTTGACCTTCATCTGCCGAAGGTGGAGGGTGGTGAGCGTCGCCGCCGCCAGATCCTCCCCGAAAGAGATGACTACGACATCCTCCTCTTGGATGCCGATCGCATCCATGATCTCCTTGTCCGTCCCGTCGGCAACGATCGCTTTGGTGGAGCAGTCCCTCACCCGCTGAACCGCCTCCTTGTTCTTGTCGACGGCGATCACCTCGAAACCGCCCTCATAGAGATCCCGGACAATATTGAAGCCGAAGATCCCCAATCCGATGACGACCACACGCTGCTGCATGGCTCAAACCTCCCCTTCGTAATCCATCCTACCCCACCATAACCGACTCTTCCGCGTATTTGATCTCCTTTTTCCCCGTGGTATACCAGGAAAAGGCGAGCGCCAGCGGCCCCACCCGGCCGGCGAACATCATCAGAACGATGGCCAGTTTCTGGACATCGTTCAGCTTCGGCGTGATTCCCATGGAGAGCCCCACGGTGCCGAAGGCCGAGACCGTCTCGAACAGATACGCCACAAAAAAATGGCGGCTCTGTTCCGGGGGAAGAACCTCACCTCCCCCGAAGAACAGAAGAACGGATGTTATCAAGCCGATCGAGAAGGCCGACGCGAAGATAATTGCAATCGTCCTGCCGATGATCTCCCGCGGGATCTGCCGGTTAAAGACTTTGACATGGTATCGCCCCTTCATCCGGTTCCAGATCATCAGGAGCAGCAGCGTGAAACTCGTCGTCTTGATCCCGCCGCCGGTCGAACCGGGCGACGCCCCGATGAACATCAAGATCATCATGACCAGGATCGTCGGATTGGCCAGCCGGTCGATCGCGACCGTGCTGAACCCGGCGGTTCGCGGCGTGATCGACTGGAAGAGGGAATCCAGGAACTGCGTGGGGCCGGAAACCCCCTTCAGGATTTGATCCGCCTCAAACAGATAGAAAAGGGCCGCCCCCACGAGGATCAGGCCGCCGGTGGTCAGCAGAACGAGTTTCGTGTGCAGAGAGAGTTTCTTCTGAGATCCCCGGAGTCGCCCGATCACCTCGTACTGGACGATGAAGCCGATCCCCCCGAGGACGATGAGCCCCATCACGATCAGGTTGACGATCCAGTCCCCCCGGTAGGAGATCAGGCTGTCCGAAAAGAGGGAATAGCCGCAGTTGTTGAAAGCCGACACGGCGTTGTATAACGCGTGGAAGAAGGCGGTGGCCGGCGGAAAATCCTGCAAAAAGCGCGAGAATAAAAGGAGCGTCCCCACGGCCTCTGTGATGAAGGTGAGCCGGAGAACCTCTTTGACGA
>JAURXV010000082.1 GCA_030654195.1 Syntrophales bacterium
ACGCGGACCAATAAAAGCACCGATAAATATATCGTAAAACGAAGAGGTTAAAAGGTGGCACGTTCAATTAAGAAGGGTGCATACATAGAGGAAAGTCTTCTGGAAAAGGTCAGGAGGCAGGAATCCGCGGGGAGCAAGACGGTCATCAAAACCTGGTCGCGCCGTTCCACCGTTACCCCGGAATTGATCGGACAGACCTTTGCGGTACACAATGGAAAGAAATTCATTCCGGTCTTTGTGACCGAAAATATGGTTGGCCACAAATTGGGCGAATTCGCGCCGACCCGAACTTTTTACAGCCACGCCGGAGACCGCAAAACAAAGCTGCGCAAGTAGAATCAGGGGGACAGATTTGAAATCTGTCCCCTGAACGCTAAACGGGGATGGTTCCCATCGGCGGTTTGGAGTCAGTTATGGAAGCAAGAGCAGTTGCCAAGTATATTCGGATGTCGCCGCAGAAGATGCGGCTGGTGGTCGATCTGGTCAGAGGAAAGAAGGTCGGGGAGGCGAAGCAGATCCTCCTTTTTACGCGAAAATATGCGGCCGAACCTGTGAGCAAGGTGATCCTGTCTGCGCTGGCCAATGCGAAGCAGAATCCCGACATCGATGAGAATATCCTTTACGTGAAGGAGATTTTTGTCGATCAAGGCCCCTCCCTGAAGCGCTGGCGGGCGAGAGCGCAGGGAAGGGCGGCTTCGATCAAGAAGCGGATGAGTCACATCACCGTTGTCCTGGATGAACGGTAAGACTTGAGGAGGTGAGAGGTTGGGGCAGAAGGTTAACCCGATCGGGTTGAGGTTGGGTGGTATCAAGACGTGGCGTTCTCAATGGTTTTCGGAGAAAAATTATTCCGAATTGCTCCATGAGGATCTGAAAATTAGAAAGTTCCTGAAGGAGAAGCTCTACCACGCCGGTATCTCCAGGATAGAAATCGAAAGGGCTGCCAACAAGGCCAAAATCAATATTCACGCGGCCCGCCCCGGGATTATTATTGGAAAGAAGGGATCCGAAATCGAAAAACTGAAAAAGGATCTCGAGACCATCACGAAGAGCGAAATGATCATCAATATCCTTGAAGTCCGCAAACCGGAGATTGATGCGCAACTTGTGGCTGAAAATGTCGCGCAACAGTTAGAAAGGCGCGTCGCGTTCCGCAGGGCGATGAAGAAATGTGTCACCTCGGCGATGAAGTTCGGTGCAAAGGGGATCCGGGTGAACTGTGGCGGTCGGCTGGGTGGCGCGGAGATGGCCAGATCGGAGTGGTACAGGGAGGGCCGTGTCCCCCTCCATACCCTAAGGGCGGATATCGATTGCGGTTTTACGGAGGCCCACACGGCCTATGGTCTGATCGGTGTCAAAGTCCTGATTTTCCACGGAGAGGTATTGCCTGGCAAGAAAGAGGCGGCGAAGTAGGCCTTTCAAAAAAAGGCCGGCGTCCCGGAGGATCATATCCGAATAAGCAGCGAGAACAGGGGTTTTGAACGATGTTAATGCCTAAAAGGGTTAAATATAGGAAATTGCAGAGGGGCCGGATGAGTGGAAAGGCCACACGGGGGAATACCGTCGCCTTCGGTGAGTATGCCCTTCAGGCGACCGAATGCGGCTGGGTTACAGCGCGGCAGATCGAGGCGGCTCGCGTGGCCATGACCCGGCACGTTAAACGGGGCGGCAAGATCTGGATCCGGATTTTTCCGCACAAGTCCGTGACCAGGAAACCGGCCGAAACCCGTATGGGAAAGGGTAAGGGCGCCCCGGAAGAATGGGTGGCGGTCATCAAGCCGGGCGTCGTCCTCTATGAGATTGAAGGGGTTTCAAAAGAGATCGCGAAGGAGGCATTCACGCTGGCGGCCCATAAACTGCCCATCGGGACACAGTTTCTTTCGAGGGAAATGTCTGATGAAAATTAAAGAGATCAGAGATCTTAGCATGGATGAGTTGCAGCAGAAGAACCGCGAGCTTATCGAGGATTATTTCAAGCTCCGCATGCGCCATGCCTCCGGGCAACTGGACTCTCCGGCCACGCTCGGCCACGTTCGCAGGGATATCGCCCGTGTCAGAACGGTTCTGGTTGAAAAGGAGGTATAAGTAGTGGAACAACGCAGCAACAAGATCACCATCAAGGGCGTCGTCGTCAGCAGCAAGATGGATAAAACGGTCGTAGTCCGGGCGGAAAGGCTCGTGAAGCACGCGATCTTTCACAAGTATATCAAGCGTTATGTAAAATACAAGGCCCATGACGAGCAGAACGCCTGCCAGGTGGGCGATAAGGTTCTCATTGTTGAGTCCCGGCCGCTGAGCAGAGACAAACGGTGGCGGATGCTGGAGATCCTGGAGAAGGCAAGGTAGAGTGCTGAAGCGCAATGGAGTGTTGTTATGATTCAGATGCAGACGGTGTTGAACGTAGCGGATAATTCGGGCGCCAAGAAGGTGGCATGCATCAAGGTGCTGGGAGGGTCCAGGAGACGATTTGCCAGCCTGGGCGATGTCATCGTCATTGCCGTCAAGGAGGCCCTGCCGAATTCAAAGGTGAAGAAGGGCGATGTCATGAAGGCGGTGGTCGTCAGAACGGTCAAAGAGGTGAGGCGGGCGGACGGTTCATACCTGAAGTTCGATGATAATTCCGCCGTTCTCATCACGAACCAGATGGAGCCGGTCGGGACGAGAATCTTCGGGCCGGTCGCGCGCGAGCTCCGGGCAAAACAGTTCATGAAGATCGTCTCCCTGGCCCCCGAGGTTTTATAGGCAATGGGGACAATGGGGACAGATTTGAAATCTGTCCCCAAACGACTGAGGAACAAGAGATGCTGGGAAAGCGACTGAAAAAAGGGGATACCGTCAAGGTGATCGCCGGCAAAGAGAAGGGGAAGACGGGGAAGATCCAGAGCCTGATTGCCGACAAGGAGCGGGTTGTTGTCGAGAAGGTAAACTTCATCAAACGACACAAGAAACCAGATGCCAAGGGCAAGGGCGGCATCATTGAGAAGGAGGGGCCGATTCACGTTTCCAACGTGATGTATCTGTGCAGCAAGTGCGGTACCGGTGTCCGGGTCGGATACAAGATCCTGGACGACGGGAAAAAGGTGCGAGTCTGCGCCAAGTGTCGCGAGATTCTGGATACATAGGCAAAGGGAAGATGGCAAGACTAAAAGATTACTACACCAAGGAAGTGGTTCCGGCCCTCACCAGGGAGTTTCATTACAAGAATGCAATGGAAGTCCCCAAGCTGGTGAAGATCGTCGTAAACATGGGGCTCGGGGAGGCCATTCAGAACGTCAAGATTCTGGACAGCGCGGCGGCGGAGATAACCGCGATCGTAGGGCAGAAGCCGATCATCACCAAGGCGAGGAAGTCCATCGCGACCTTCAAACTTCGTCAGGGGATGTCCATCGGCTGCTGCGTGACCTTGCGCAGGGATAGAATGTACGAATTTTTCGACAGGTTGGTCAGTGTCGCCCTTCCGCGTGTTCGCGATTTCCGGGGGATTCCGCTGAAATCGTTTGACGGGAGAGGGAATTTTTCCCTGGGTCTCAAAGAGCAGATCATCTTTCCCGAGATCGAATATGACAAGATCGATAAGGTCAGGGGCATGAATATTGCGGTCGTGACCACGGCCAAGACGGACGATGAGGCAAGACAACTGCTGAAACTGATGGGTATGCCGTTCAGGAACTAGGAAACAGCAGGAACTATCTCTGGAGGGTAAGAGTGGCAAAGACATCCTTGATTGTGAAGGCCAACAGAAAACCGAAATTTTCGGTCAGAAGCTATAACCGGTGCCCGATTTGCGGGAGGCCGAGGGCGTATTACCGGAAATTTGATATGTGTAGAATATGCCTAAGGAATTTATCCCTGAAGGGAGAAATTCCCGGCATGATCAAATCGAGCTGGTAGAAAGGGAGCAGCAATATGGGGATGACCGATCCGATCGCGGATATGCTCACCAGGATCAGAAATGCAAACCGGGTTCATTTCAAGAGCGTGGATGTGCTGAACTCGCGGATCAATCTGAATATGGCGAAGGTATTGAAGAAATCCGGATACATCAGCGGTTATGACATCAAGAAGGATCCGCAAACGCATGATCTGCTTCGGATCTATCTGAAGTACCCGGATGCAAAGAGAACGGTGCTTACCGATATTCAACGTGTCAGCAAGCCGGGACGACGGGTGTATGTGAAGAGTGAGAAGATCCCTCAGGTGCTGAACGGTTATGGAATTTCCATCCTTTCCACCTCCAAGGGCGTAATGACGGATAAAGAGGCACGGGAGTTGAGCCTGGGTGGTGAGCTTCTCTGCAATGTGTGGTAAGTGAAAAGCGGACAGGCATCGGAAGTGTGGAGAGGAAACCATGTCAAGAATTGGTAAAATACCCGTGGAAATTCCGGCTGGTGTAAAGGTAAGCCGGGATCATTCCGTGATCAGGGTTGAGGGCCCCAAGGGAAAGCTCTCCTTGGAAGTGCCGGGCGGCGTCGATGTGATCCTGGGCGACCGGGTGGTGGAGGTCACAAGGCCGTCCGACGGAAGAATCGAAAGATCCCTGCATGGACTGGTCCGGACCCTGGTGGCCAATATGGTCAAGGGGGTCAGCATCGGGTTCGAGAAAAGCCTTGAAATTTCCGGGGTCGGATACCGCGCCGAAGTCGGGGGAAGCACCTTGAAACTGATCATCGGTTTTTCCGCTCCGGTCGAATATCCGATACCGGAAGGGGTTCATATCAAGGTCGATAAGCTGGTCAACATTTTGGTCTCCGGTATCGACAAGCAGCTGGTCGGTCGCGTGGCGGCGGAGATCCGAAGCCTGAAGAAGCCGGAGCCGTACAAGGGCAAGGGCATCAAGTATTTGGGTGAGCAGATCAGACGCAAAGTCGGCAAATCCGTAGGCGCCTGAGTTTCCGGTGCGACCGGCCCGGTTCCGGCGCACCCCGTGATGAGGTAGGACATTGGCTACGAAAAAAATTGAAAAGATCAGAAGAAAACGGAAGATGAGGGTCAGGGGAAAGGTGACTGGGACAGAAAAGCGGCCCCGCCTTTCCGTGTTCAGGTCTGCGATCCATATCTATGCCCAGGCCATTGCCGATGATTCCGGGAGTACCCTGGCGGAAGCCTCGACGCTAAGCAAGGAGTTGGGGGATTCCCTTGCCGGTTTAAAAAAGATCGAAGCGGCCAAGGCGGTGGGGGTGCTGCTGGCCAAACGCCTTCAGGGAGTTGGTGTCGGAGATGTTGTCTTCGACCGCGGGAGATTTCTCTATCATGGAAGGGTTAAGGCCCTGGCCGACGGCGCGAGGGAAGCGGGACTGAAGTTTTAGCCTGCAATTAGACAAACCACAGCGAAGGGATGATCGTAGGAAACGAAGATTATGGAAGAATTGGAACTTCTCGACAGGGTGATTACGATAAACAGAACGGCCAAGGTGGTGAAGGGCGGGCGACGCTTCCGGTTCAGCGCCGTGGTCGTGGTCGGCGATGGGAAGGGGTCCGTCGGCGCCGGTCTTGGTAAAGCTCATGAAGTCCCGGAGGCGATCCGCAAGGGCATGGAGCAGGCCAAGAAGGCGATGATCCGCGTCGCAGTAGAAAATCGGACGATCCCCTACAGCGTTGTCGGCCATTACGGCGCCGGAAAGGTGCTGCTGAAGCCCGCGTCGGAAGGGACCGGGCTCATTGCGGGAGGGGCGGTGCGCGCGGTGCTGGAAGTGGCCGGCGTTCGCAATATCCTGACGAAGTGCTTAGGATCGCATAATCCGCACAACCTGGTCAAGGCGACCATTGAAGGACTGTGCCAGTTGAGGGCGCCATCCGAGATCCTTGCCGCCAGGGGCAAAGGTGTTGCCGAAAATTAAGGCTGAGAGGGACAGGCTTTGGGTAAAATGCTCAAGATTACATTGGTTCATAGTTGCATCGGCAGACCGGAGGCTCAGCGCAGGATCGTTCGTGGAATGGGACTGGGCAAGGTCAACCGAAGCGTGGTGCTGAATGATACACCGGAAATCCGCGGGATGATCCGGAAGGTCGTTCACCTGGTGGCTGCGGTGGAAGTTGAGGGGAACGGGAAATGAATCTGGGAACATTGAAGCCCCCGGAGGGTTCGCGGAAAAAGAAAAAAAGGGTCGGTCGCGGCGATGGTTCGGGACACGGGGGAACGGCCGGCAAGGGTGCAAAGGGCCAGAACGCCCGTTCCGGACACAGTGTCCGTCCCGGTTTTGAAGGGGGGCAGATGCCCCTTTCCCGAAGGCTGCCCAAGCGGGGATTCAAGAATCCGATGAGGCGCATCATCGCGATCGTCAATATTGAGCAGTTGAAGAGATTTCAGGAGGGATCCGTCGTGGATCGCGACACCCTGAGGGCGGTCGGCCTGGTATCGGGGGCCGTCGATGGAATCAAGGTCCTGGGAAAAGGGGAGATCAATTTCGCCCTTTCCGTCAACGTCGATCAGGTAAGTCGTGGGGCAAGAGCGAAGATCGAAGCCGCGGGCGGCGCCATTGTAGAGGTCATCTGATTTGTTAGAAGGCTTAAAAAATATCTCCAAGATACCGGAACTCCAGAAGAGGATTCTATTTACCTTTCTCTTGCTGGCGGTCTACCGGATCGGCGCCCATGTGCCGACGCCGGGGATCGATACGGCGGCGCTCGCGGCCTTCTTCGAGCAGGCCAAGGGTTCTCTGCTGGGACTCTTTGACATGTTTGCGGGCGGCGCCCTGAGCAATCTTTCGGTCTTTGCGCTGGGGATCATGCCCTACATCAGCGCATCGATCATCCTCCAGCTCCTGACCGTGGCGATCCCCTACCTGGAGAAGCTTTCCAAGGAAGGCGAGGCGGGTCGGAGAAAGATTACGCAGTACACGCGGTACGGTACGGTTGTTCTCAGCTTGATCCAGGGCTTTGGAATTGCCATCGGTCTGGAAAACATGGCGGGCCCCACAGGGTCTTCGATCGTGATCAATACAGGCTGGGCATTCCGTCTGATGACGGTGATCACCTTGACCGCCGGCACCGCATTTATCATGTGGCTTGGTGAACAGATCACCGAAAAGGGGATCGGGAACGGCATCTCGCTGATCATCTTCGCCGGCATCGTCTGCCGCGGCCCGGAGGCGATCATCAATACCTTCCGCCTCCTCTACTCGGGGGAGATGGGCATTTTCTTCATCATCATTCTGATCCTGTTGATGGTATTGGTGGTCGGCGTGATCGTCTACGTTGAGAGCGGCCAAAGACGGATCCCCGTACAGTACGCGAAACGGGTGGTCGGGAGAAAGATGTACGGCGGTCAGTCGACCCATCTTCCGCTGAAGGTCAATTCGGCAGGGGTTATCCCGCCGATTTTCGCCTCTTCGATCATCATGTTTCCAGCGACGATCGCCAATTTTATTCCGCATCCCTGGATGAAGTCGGTGGCGGAGGCGATGATTCCGGGGCGGGTCGGTTATGAACTGCTCTATGTGGCCTTCATCGTTTTCTTCTGCTTCTTCTATACGGCGGTGACCTTCAATCCGGTGGATGTGGCAGACAACATGAAAAAATACGGGGGATATGTCCCCGGAATCCGACCGGGAAAGAAGACGGCCGAGTATATCGATGACGTCTTGACGAAGCTGACATTCGGGGGGGCCATTTATGTCTCAGCCGTCTGCGTGCTTCCCAGTCTTCTGATCAGCTCTTTCAATGTCCCTTTCTATTTTGGAGGGACGGCCCTTCTGATTGTCGTCGGCGTGGCGCTGGATACGGCGGGACAGATCGAAACCCATTTGCTGACAAGGCAGTATGAAGGGTTCATGAAGAAGGGACGCATTGCCCGAAGACGCTGATGCAAGCATGACCGCCGAAAACAGGGGATCATGGGCATGGTTATCCTGAAGCTGCCGGATGAGATTGAAAAGCTCAGGACCGGCAATGCCATTGTTGCAGAGATCTTGGCGGAGCTGAGGGAAAAGGTCAAGCCGGGTGTGACCACCCGTGAACTGGACCGGTTTTCGGAAGCGCTTTCACGAAAGAGTCGGGTCCGTCCGGCATTCAAGGGATATCGCGGTTATCCCTATGCTCTCTGCACATCGGTCAATGGCGAGGTGGTACACGGCATGCCGTCCGACCGGCCGCTTCTCTCCGGCGATATCCTGAGCCTCGATTTCGGGGTTGTTTACAAAGGGTATTATGGCGATGCCGCCATAACGGTTCCAGTGGGGACCGTTTCAGCCGAGGCGCAGCGGCTGATGAAAGTCACCGAAGAAGGACTCTACGACGCGATTGAGCAGGCGCGGGAGGGCAACCGCCTGGGGGATCTCTCCGCTGCCGTGCAGGAGCGGGTCGAGGATGCCGGGTTTTCAGTCGTCCGGGATTTTGTCGGACATGGAATCGGCAGAAACATGCATGAAGACCCTCAGATTCCCAATTACGGGGTGCGCGGGAGAGGGATCCAACTCCGGCAGGGAATGGTTCTGGCGATAGAGCCTATGGTGAATGAGGGAGGTTACCGGGTGAAGATTCTCCCCGACGGATGGACCGTGGTCACCGAGGACGGGAAACTTTCGGCTCACTTTGAGCATTCCGTGGTGATTACGGAGAACGGACCGGAGATCCTGAGCCGGATGCAGTAGCGGAGGCATGGGGACAGATTTGAAATCTGTCCCCTAATGGAGATTATGGCGAAAGAAGAGGCGATAGAGGTTGAAGGCCGGGTGGTTGAGCCCCTGCCCAATGCCATGTTTCGAGTGGAACTGGAAAACGGTCACCGCGTTCTGGCCCATATATCCGGGAAGATGAGGATGCACTTTATCAAGATCCTGCCCGGCGACAAGGTTACGGTTGAGCTTTCCCCCTATGATTTGACACGGGGAAGAATCGTTTACAGGACAAAATAGCAGAGGCGGCTGGGGTCCATAACCTGCCTTTGACGGATTCAAGGAGTCATGATCGTGAAAGTACGTTCTTCAGTCAAGAAAATTTGCGAGAAGTGCAAGATTGTCAAAAGGCGGGGCGTGTTGCGCGTGATTTGTGAAAATCCGAAGCACAAGCAGCGCCAGGGATAAGGATTCAATGATCAGGAGGTTGACCGGTGGCAAGAATTGCGGGTGTGGACTTACCGAAAAACAAGAGGATGGAAATCGCCTTGACCTATATCTATGGGATTGGGCGGGCAAAATCGAATGAGATCCTTCGGGACTCCGGCGTCAGCCCCGACACGAAAACCGATCAGCTTGCGGATTCGGAAATAACCTCCATCCGAAATATTATCGACAGGGAACTGAAGGTCGAAGGGGACTTGCGGCGGGAAATCTCCATGTCCGTCAAAAGGTTGATGGATGTCGGGAGCTACCGCGGTTTGCGGCACCGGAAGGGGCTTCCCGTCCGGGGACAGAGAACCAGCACGAACGCCCGAACAAGGAAGGGACCAAGAAGGTCGATTGCAGGTAAGAAGAAATAGAGAGCGAACGGATCCGGAGGAGCAATGGCAAAGCCAGTCAGAAAAACAGGGAAAAAGAAGGAAAAGAAAAATATCTCCGAGGGGATAGCGCATATTCAGTCGACCTTTAACAACACGATCGTGACCATTACCGACCTGAGCGGGAATGTGATTGCATGGGCATCCGCCGGGATGCAGGGGTTTAAGGGATCCCGGAAAAGCACCCCCTTTGCCGCGCAGATGGCGGCGGAGGATGCCGTGAAGAAGGCGAGGGAACATGGGGTCCGGGCGGTTCAGGTCTATGTCAAGGGGCCGGGCTCCGGTCGGGAGTCGGCGCTGAGGTCTCTGCAGACAGCGGGACTCAAGATCAGCATCATCCGCGATGTGACGCCCATTCCGCACAACGGATGCCGTCCGCCCAAGCGCAGAAGGGTGTAAGCAACGGTTAACGATCAAAAGACCAGCGATCAGACAGCATTGAACATTGAAATTGATAATTGATCATCGATCAGGGAGGTTTTTTTGGCAAGATATCGAGAATCCGTATGCAGGTTGTGCCGGCGAGAAGGTTTGAAGCTGTTTCTCAAAGGGGACAGGTGCTACAGCGAGAAATGCGCTTTTGAACGGCGCGGGTTTGCACCGGGAGATCATGGTCAGTTGCGGAAAAAATTCTCCGACTACGGCGTCCAGTTGCGGGAAAAACAGAAGCTCAAGAGGATGTACGGCCTGCTGGAAAAACAGTTCCGGGGATATTTCGATAAGGCGGACCGGCAGAAGGGTATCACCGGGACCAATCTGCTGATTTTTTTAGAGAGAAGGCTGGACAACATGATCTTCCGGATGGGTTTTGCGAATTCGCGTACGGAGGCAAGACAACTGGTCCGGCACAACCATTTTCTGGTGGGTGGGAAACCGGTTAATATACCTTCTTATCTGATTAAACTCGGCGATGAAATCCAGATCAGGGAGGGCAGCCGGAAGGTGGAGCGGATCATTGAAGCCATGGAAACCGTTGCCAGGCGGGGGGTCCCACAGTGGCTGGAGGTCGATAAGACCAACTTCAAGGGTCTGGTGAAAATGCTTCCAACCCGTGAGGATTTGACGATGCCGGTTAAGGAACAGCTGGTCGTTGAACTTTATTCCAAATAAGACAATCACCAGGTATCCGAAGGGCAGGGAAAGGAATTATGCAGAGAAACTGGCGCAGTTTGATTCAACCGAAAAGAATCGAGATCGATGAAACGACCCATACCGCTTTGTATGGGGAATTCAGTTGTCAGCCGCTGGAACGCGGCTTCGGCACAACCCTGGGAAACGCACTCAGACGGGTCCTGCTCTCCTCCATCCAGGGGGCAGCCATTGTTTCCGTAAAATTTTACGGGGTTCTCCATGAGTTCTCCACGATCCCCGGGATCAAGGAAGACGTGACCGATATCATTCTGAACCTGAAGGGTGTGCGCCTGAAGCTTCATCAGGACGGACCGCGGACCATTCGGATCGATACCTCCCAGGAAGGGGCGATCACCGCAGGGGACATCGAGACCGACGGGACGGTGGAAATCCTCAATCCCGATCACCATATCGCAACCCTGCTGGGCAAGGCCTCCTTCAAGGCGGAAATGGCGGTTAAGATGGGGAAGGGGTATGTTGCCGCGCAGAAGGAGAGAGACCCCGAACAGCCCGAAGGGACGATCAACATCGATGCCATCTTTTCACCGATCAAGAAGGTGAATTATACCGTAACCTATGCCCGGGTCGGTCAGGTTGCGGACTATGACCGCCTGATCATCGAGGTCTGGACGGACGGGAGCGTTCTTCCGGAGGACGCCGTGGCCTACGCCGCCAAAATCCTGAAGGAGCAGCTCGATACCTTCATCAATTTCTCCGAGGCGGAGGCGGAAGAGGAAGCATCCGAGGTTGAGGGAATAGAAGAGGACATCAATGGCATTCTTCTGCGACATGTGGATGATCTGGAACTCTCCGTCCGTTCGGCCAATTGTCTGAAGAACGCCGGGATCAATCTGATCGGGGAACTGGTTCAGAAGACAGAGGCGGAGATGCTTAAAACCAAGAATTTCGGCCGGAAATCGTTGAATGAGATCAAAGAGATTCTGCTGGAATCCGGTATGGGATTTGGGATGAAGCTTGATTTCCCGCCGTGGGACAAGGCCGGAAAAACGGAAGAGGCGGATGAAGAAGCGGGATAGATATGTTTGTATGTGAAAGGATAAGATTCGATGGGCCAGGGAAAATTTGGAAGCAAACTGGGAAGGACGACAAGCCACCGCAAGGCGATGCTGAGGACGATGGTGACCTCCCTTTTGAAATATGAGAAGATCCAGACCACCGACATGAAGGCCAAGGAGCTCAAAAAGGTGGCGGACAAGATGATCACCCTCGGCAAGCGGGGGGATCTCCATGCCCGGAGGCAGGCCGCATCCTATGTGCGTGAGCGCGACGTGGTGGGCAAGTTGTTCGGCGAGATGTCGGAGCGCTATAAAGACCGGGCCGGCGGCTATACCCGAATCGTCAAGTCCGGATATCGCGCGGGCGACAATGCACCCATGTCCGTCATTGAATTCGTCCGGAATGCCGAGGCGGAGAAACCCAGGAAAAAGGCGTCGGCGCCGAAGAAATAGAGAGGTGCGAGGGCGGGCCGTCAACCCGCCCTCTTTATTTTCCCCGTTTTCCCCCCTTGTCTTTTCATCGAAAACGCGATATTTTCATCCAAAGTGTTTTATGGCACGGGCCTTTGCCCGGGATCGTCATTGGAAGGAGGATCGGCTATGGGTGAACAGAAGATCGGCGAAGTCGTGAAGTTTTTTTCCAAACCGAGTGTGGCCGCCGTCAAGATCACGGATGGCGGGATCAGGGTCGGGGATACCCTGAAATTCACGGGGCATACCACCAATATGACCGTGCCGCTCGATTCCATGGAGGTCAACAACCAGAAGGTGGCCCAGGCGGTTGCCGGCGACTATATCGGCATCCGGGTAGCGGACCGCGTCCGTCCCGGTGACGAGGTATTCAAAGTGACGGCGGATTAGCCTGCCGAAAAAGGCCGTAAAGCTGCAACAGAGACGCCTTTTTTTGGCAACCATCATCCATGACCTATCGCGAGTCGCTTGCATATCTAAAGTCTCTGAACCCCTTGGGAATCCGTCTCGGACTCGATCCGGTCCGCTCCCTCTTGGAGAGGCTCGGCAATCCCCAGGACAGCTGCCCCGCCGTGCTGATCGCCGGCACCAACGGCAAAGGCTCCGTGGCGGCGATGACGGCCTCGCTGCTGACCGCGGCGGGGTTCCGGACCGGGCTTTACACCTCTCCGGATCTGATCGATTTTCGGGAAAGGATCCGAATCGACGGCCGGATGATCCGCCGCGAGGAAATCGTAGCCGGCGCGGAAGCGGTGAAAAGGGGCGTGCGGGAGACCGTGAGCTATTTCGAATTCCTCACCGCAATGGCCTTCCTCCATTTTCAAAGGAAGAAGGCGGATATTGCCGTGCTGGAAGTAGGCTTGGGGGGCAGGCTGGACGCCACCAACGTGGTCATCCCGCTTGTCTCTGTCATCACCAACATCTCCCTCGAACACCGGGAGTACCTCGGCAACACGCTGGAGCAGATCGCGCGCGAAAAGGGCGGGATCATCAAGGAGGGGGGAATCTGTCTCACCGCAGCCCGACAGAAGCCCGTCATCGAGACCCTGGAGGGGATCTGCCGGGAAAGAGGGGCATCTCTGTACCGGGTCGGGAAAGAGATTCGCACGATCGTCCATCGGGATGGGACGTTTTCATACCTCGGCATCGGTCGAAGCCGGGAGCGGCTGGTATGCCCCCTTATCGGAAGGCACCAGATTTCCAATGCCGCGCTGGCGCTGGGCGCCGTGGATCTGATCGGGGATGCCCGTTTCCTGGTGGATGATGCAGCCGTTTCCAAAGGCCTGAAACAGGCGCAATGGGAGGGGCGGCTGGAGATTCTCCAGCGCTCGCCGATGCTGCTCGTGGATGGCGCGCACAATCCGGCGGGGGTGGCTGCGCTCCGCAGGGCGTTACAGAACGATTTTCCCCATCGGCGGCTGATCCTGGTCTTTGGCGTCCTGGGGGATAAGGACTACCGGACGATGGCGAGGAGACTCTTCCCGCTGGCCGACCGGGTGATTCTCACCCGTCCGCACAGCGAGAGGGCCTTGCCTCCGGATTCCCTGCGGCCATTGGCGGCAAAGTTTAACAGGGCCGTCGAAGTGGTCGAGGATCCGGGCAACGCGCTCTGGCGCGCCCTTTCGCTTGCCGGGAAGGAGGACCTCGTCTGTGCGGCCGGCTCCCTCTATCTGGTAGGAGAAATCAAGAGGCGCCATCGGATCATCAGCGGCGGCAAAACGGGTTCGGTGTCCGGGAACCGGGCGACCTGAGCGGCGTGGAAAGATGCTGAGGTGCAAAGGCTGAACAAGGTCTTTTTTTTGTTGGCAATTCTGTTTTCCCCCTGCCTGGCGGCTTCACCGATCGGGGCTGGGGACACCTTGCGGCAAGGTGTCCCCGTGCCCGTCAACATTGAGGCGGACAGCATTGCCTACGACGGGGATGAGGACGCCTTTCACGCGGCGGGAAAGGTTCGGATCACCTTTTCCGGGGGGGATCTGAAGGCCGATGCCGTGACCCTTTACCGCGGCACGAGCCAGGCCCTGGCGGTCGGCCATGTGATGCTCCGGAGCGATCAGGACCTCCTCGAGGGCGAGAAGGTCTCTTTCAATATCGTCTCCCGGACCGGAACGGTGGATGAGGGAAGGATGTTCATCGCCCGGAACCATCTTTACGTCCGGGGAGAAAAGATCGAAAAGAAGTCGGAAGCGACCTACCGGCTGGAAAACGGCACGGTGACCACCTGCGATGGAGATGATCCCGACTGGCGTCTGGCGGGCAAAGAAGTCGAATTGACCGTCGACGGCTACGGCACGCTGAAGCATGGCCGGTTCCTTGCCAAGAATCTTCCCGTTTTCTATCTGCCCTATCTCATCTTTCCCGCCAAGACAACGCGCCAGACCGGCCTCCTCTTCCCCCGCCTTGCCTACTCCCGCGACAAAAACGGTCTGGACATAGAGATCCCCTTCTACTGGGCCGTCTCCGAAAGCTCCGACGCCACATTTTCCCAGCGTTATCTGGAGAAACGGGGATTCAAGGAGGGGGTGGAGTTCCGTTACGCTGCCGGTGCGGATTCGTTCGGCGTCTTCTATGGGGATTTCATCAACGACCGCAAGCGGGTTACGGATGGTGTCGGGACCATGAGCCGTGACTGGCAGGATGATCGGAACCGCTGGTCCTATTACCTCAACCACGAAACAACCTTTGCGGACGGTTTCAGCCTCCGAAGCGATATCCGCCGGGTGTCGGACCGCTGGTATTTCAAGGATTTTTCCTCCTTCAACTATTATCTGGATCATTATTCCCCGAGCGGGGAAGAGCGGTTTAGTCGAGTCTCCTTCCTCGGAGATGAATCTCTCGGATCGCTTGATTCCACGGTCCGTCTGACAAAGGACTGGTCCCTGTACAACCTGACTGCCCTGGCGCGATATACCGATGACTTTTCCTCCCCCGACAACAATGGGACGCTGCAGAAATATCCGGAGGCGACCCTCACGGGATTCCGGCAGCCCCTCTTCGGCAGCCCTTTTCAACTCGAATTCACCGCCGGCTATGATCATTTTTTCAGGCAGGAGGGGCAGAAAGGGCATCTCTGGCAGATCAGCCCGACCCTCTTCCTGCCGCTGAAGCTGGGATCCTATGCCCGGGTCACGCCGCAGGCGGGCTTTCGGGGGGATATCTGGGAGCGGTCGGATTCCGTGACCGATACCGGGGATAAATACGGCGACCGGGAGCTCTTCACGCTGGGGACGACCCTCTCCACGGAGATGCACCGCATTTTTGACGTCAAGGGTGCAGAGGTGGAGAAGATCCGGCACGGGATCCGACCGGAGATCACCTACACCTTTATCCCCGACGCATCGCAGGATCACGCCCCCGATTTTCTGGACCGGATCCCCGCGCAGCACAGCCTGACCTATGCCGTCACCAACACGCTTCTCGCACGGATGCGGGCGAAGGATGGAAAGATCCGCTACCGCGAGATGATGCGCTTCAAGATCGGTCAGACCTACGACATCCGGGAGGCGAGACGGGACGTAACAGCGGCGGGGACGGACAACCGGCCTTTCCGTGATGTCGATCTGGAGCTGGATCTGGCGCCTCTTCCCTATCTCTCCCTGTCGGCGCGCAACAAATTTGACGTGAATTCAGGAAATTGGAGACAGAACAATTACGATCTGACCCTGTCCGATCATCGTGGGGATTCGGCGTCCGCCGGGTATCGTTATACCCGCGACACGCTGGAGGAGATCAACCTCTCCCTGAAGGCGGTTCTGACCTCCTCCCTCGGCGCGACCTATGTCCTGAGACAGAATCAGCTCGACCGCAGGACCGTCGAATCCACCTACGGCGTGCAATACCGGAAACAGTGCTGGAATGTGGAACTCAATGTCTCCGATCGCGAGGACGACAGGGCCGTGATGGTCGTTTTTTCGCTCTACGGGATGGGGAAGTGAAAGACGGGGTAACGAATCGGGCGGGGGATTTCTTTTTGCTGTTTTATGCAGATTTTTACTTGACAAAGGGCGCGAATTTGCGTATCTCTCCAGCTTCAAAATCATAGGCATTGGGTGAATGGATGAAGACATATCAGGCAAAGCAGGGGGAGATCCGTCGTGACTGGTATCTCGTGGATGCCGGGGACAGGATCCTGGGAAGGCTGGCGAGCGAGATCGCCCACCGCCTGAGGGGAAAGCACAAACCCGTTTATACCCCGCATACGGATACGGGGGATTTTGTGATAGTGGTGAACGCCGAAAAGATCAGTCTGACCGGCAAGAAGCTGACGGACAAGATCTATTACCGATACTCCGGCTATCCGGGCGGCCTCAGGGCCACGGCGGCGGGCAAGATGCTCAAGGAAAAACCGGAAGAGCTGTTGCGGGCGGCCGTGAAGGGGATGCTTCCCAAGAATACACTGGGGCGGGCCATGATGAAAAAGCTCAAGATCTACGCCGGCGGCGACCATCCGCACGAGGCGCAGTGCCCCCGCATTCTGCAGCTGTAATATTCGCGACGGAGAAATAGGGGTCCGCGAACACGATCTGGAGAGGGATATGACGGAAAAACGGTTTTACGCGACAGGGAAGAGAAAGAGCGCCATTGCCCGGGTCTATATGAAGGAGGGCACCGGCGTCTGGCAGGTGAACAAACGGAACTTCGATGACTACTTCACCCGGGAAAGCCTGAAGATGATCATCCAGCAGCCTCTCGAGATGACGGGGAAGAAGGGTCTCCTCGATTTTTACATCAACGTCGATGGGGGCGGCATAGCCGGTCAGGCCGGCGCCATCAAGCACGGCATCTCCAAGGCGCTGGTGGAATACGATGCGGATCTGAGGGCGGCCCTGAAAAAAGCCGGTTTCCTGACGCGGGACTCCCGAATCAAGGAGAGAAAGAAATACGGTCAGCCCGGGGCCCGCAAGCGGTTCCAGTTCTCCAAGAGATAAAAACCGCAGGGAGGCTGATGGCCTCCCTTTTTTTTACTCGAAAGGAGGAGCAAGGTGATCAAGGTCGGCATTTACGGGGGCAGCGGCTATACCGGGCAGGAACTGCTCCGGCTGCTGCTCGGCCATCCGGAGGCAAAGGTTGTGGCGGCGACCTCCCGGCGATTTGCGGGGGTGCCCGTCTCCGAGGTCTATCCGGCCTTGTCCGGACGGACCGATCTCGTCTACACGAACGACCCTCCCGAAGCCGTGGCCGGTCTCGCCGATTTCATCTTTCTGGCCCTTCCCCACGGTGTTTCCATGGAAATCGCACCCTTCTTTATCCGGGCGGGCCGGAAGGTTGTCGACCTGAGCGCGGACTTCCGCATCCGGGATGCGGCCTCCTATGAGGCTTGGTACGGCCGGCATACAGCCGCCGGGATGCTCGAAGAGGCGGTTTACGGCCTGCCCGAGCTCCACCGGGAAGCGATCCGCAAGACCCGTCTCACGGCCAATCCGGGCTGTTATCCCACGAGCATCATTCTCGGGCTGGCGCCCGTCCTGCGGTCGCGCTGGATTGACCCCTCCTCCGTTATTGCCGACTCGAAATCGGGCGCCAGCGGCGCGGGCAGGGAGCCTCAGATCGCCTCGCTCTACTGCGAGGTGGAGGGGGGCTTCAAGGCGTACAAGGTCGGCGGACATCGGCACACCCCGGAGATCGAGCAGGAGCTGGGGCTTCTGGCGGGCCGGGAGATGAAGATCTCCTTCACACCGCACCTGCTGCCGGTGAAGCGGGGGATTCTGAGCACGATCTACGCGAGGCTGGATAAGGATGTTAGCGCCGCGGAGGCGACGGCCCTCTATCGGGAATTCTACCGGGAAGAACCGTTCGTTCGGATCTGCCGGGCCGGGCAGTACCCCAACCTCTCCTCGGTCGTCGGCTCGAATTTCTGCGATATCGGCGTCACCGTGGACAAGAGGACCGGGCGGCTCATCGTCGTCTCCGTGATCGACAACCTGATCAAGGGGGCCTCCGGCCAGGCGATCCAGAACATGAACCTGATGGCCGGTCTCCCGGAGGGGACCGGACTGCCGCTGGTCGCGCTGTACCCCTGAGAGCCTATTGAAAAAGGCTCCCTTGCAGGCTGTTCAAAAATGTCCAGATGCAAGGCCCCCGAAATCCTGAGCCGTGAAGCGTACTTGCTGGTACGTTGAACGGCGAAGGATGAGGGAAACTTGAGCAGATGGGCGGTTTTCAACAGCCTGCTGATCATCCGGAGGAACGATGACGCTGAGAATCTACAACACCCAGTCAAGAAAAAAAGAGGAATTCCATCCCCTGGAGGAGGGGAAGGTCGGGATCTACGTTTGCGGAATCACGGCGTACGACGTCTGCCATGTGGGGCACGCCCGCTCGGCGATCGTTTTCGATGTGATCACCCGTTATCTCCGTTACCGCGGCTGTGACGTCACCTATGTGAAAAACTTCACCGATGTCGATGACAAGATCATCGACAAG
>JAURXV010000084.1 GCA_030654195.1 Syntrophales bacterium
CTGTATTTGGCCGGGCACACCAAATGATACAGGAGTACCGACACATTATGATGCTTATGGACATATTCGCTCACACAATCATGCTAACATCTTTCCAAAGGCCGAAGCAAGCTTCGGGGAATTGACCCCAAAGGGATTAAAGAAACTGTAATTACCTGCCAAATCCACTTCATAATAGCCTTCTTGGATGTTATTAAGGATGGTCCAGCCGCTTTCCTCACTCTCCTTTAAAGCCTGCTCAACCTTTTTGCGCTCTGATTCTGATCGCGCCTGCTTTGTCTTGGATTGATCTTTCATCGCGTTGTCCCCTTTGTTATGACAAGACTCTAAATTGGGTTTTGTGTCAAATGAAATAATTACCGATAAACGCAGATTACCATTTAAAGTCTTGAACGTTGAAGCACGAGTTTGGTTTGTGGGCTACAGGAAGTTAGTTACACTCCCTATCATCAGAAAAATCAACCTCCCAAAATTGCACGTTTCAACCCGAAAGCAACGCCCCAATGCTATTTCTTCCGGTAGACGTTCAGCCCGACCTTAGCCTCTTCGTGCCCATCAACGGTGACATTCCCTTCCGTTGAGGCAATGATTATGGTCTTCCCTGATGATGACGGGCCAAAGTCTTTCGTCAGATCAACTTTAATAGTCAGGATGTTGCCTTCAACTTTCATCTCTACGTTCTTCATGACAGGACTCCTCGGGATTTGACTGACGAAGCTGCCTTACATGATACGCGCCCCGGTGGCGATGATTTCCCTGACGAATGGTTCACTGCCTTTGACCGCTCCAGGTTCAGCGCCAGCAGGCGGTGCAGGATGTCTCCGTCGGTCATGTCCGGGGTGTAATCCTTCCAGCCGTAGGCGGTGGCGACGGCCCGGTCAAGGTTTTCCTGGCGCAGTTTCAGCCCGGCGGGCATTTCGTTGTAGAGGTTGGTCAGGGTGCGCTTCTTCCAGGCCGCAGCGTAGTCCGGCTTGGGGACCGGTCGGGGCGGAAAACCGGCGTTTTGCTCTTCCGGCGTGATCTCCCAGTCCAGCCAGCCCTCCGGGTTGAGCCATTTTTCCCGCCAGGTATCGAGGTCGGCGGCGGCTTCGGCGATGGCGGCGAACGATTCGCCTTCCGGAGCGGCCTTCGCCGTGAGGTCGAATCCGGATGAAACTGACCAACCGTGCTCCGGGCTCCCCACCTTCCCTTCGGGAGCGGCGCGGGTATTGAGGTCGAATCCGGGCGGGAAGGGGAAGGTTTCAAATGTGAGGCTGGCGTTGTAACGGGGCCTGTCTTCGAGCGTGCCCCCTTTCGCCAGCGCCCAGACGCAATGGATGCGCGAGGAGAGGATGCCGAGCGTCGCGTCGTCGTGCCGTGGAATGACGATCAGGCTGTGCTCAGGCGCCACCGCCACCGGAAATTTGACGAAGAAGCGGTGCTTGGCGGTCTCCGGGGTGGCGATGTAGTGGGTGAGGCCATGAAGGGAGGCGCGCAGCTCCGGGCGAAAACGACCATGCCGCCACCACCTTTCGGCGCGTGAAGTCTCACGATTGCCGCTCCGTACCGGCTTCACCTTGCCCTCCACATAGGCGAAGGGCGCGAGGTAATCGGCGGCATCGGCCAGATCCATCCCGGCGAAGTCCACCACCCAGTTGCCCGCCCAGCGCCGGGTGATGTCGGAGCCGTTGTAGATGGGCCGCACGACGTCGTTGTTGGGGCGTCCGTTCGGGTTGCCGCTCTCCTTGAGCCATTTCAGGGCCGTGGCTGTGTCCACCTTGAAAGGGCCGGCCAGACAAACGCCGAAGAATGAACGCCCCTTGTTGGCGGGGAGCGGCATAGCCTGGGTGAGGTCCGATGTTTCATCTCCCTGGGCGCCGCCGGTTAAATCGGCATGGATGGCGGTCACGGGATTTCCGTCGAGCCGCGCGCCGCCGCCCTGCCCGAAACAGACCAGGCTGACCCGTACGGCTGCGCCTTCGTTTACCCAATCTTCATCCGACCAAGCCTCGAAGATGCGAGTGCTCTCCAAAATGTGTTCCAGCACCACGCGGTTGCGTTTCTGGCGGATGGAATTGGTGGCGACCAGCCCCGCCGCCCGCGCATTTCCCTCTTTGATCTGTGCCCGCGCCTTCTCGAACCAATACGTCACCAGGTCGGCGCCGCCCGGGACACGGCCTTCGTAACGCCGGCGCAGCCTTTCGACATAGGCGTCGCCCAGTTCGCCGCGCATCATCTTGTCGCCCAGAAACGGTGGATTGCCGACGATTACATCCGCTTTCGGCCACGCGGCCTCGCTATCGTCGGGGTTGAGCAGCGCATCGCGGTGCTCAATCCCGTCCAGGGGGCGCAGGATGGGATCTCTGGCGATTTCCCGTCCGTTGCGGCGGCACCACTGGATGTCGCCGATCCAGACGGTGACGCGGGCGAGTTCGGCGGCAAATTCGTTGATTTCGATGCCGCGAATGTTGTGCGGCCCGGTTTGCATCGAGAGTTCAGCCTCGATGCCGAGCTCCTGGGCTTCGATGTGAACTTGCTTCTCCAAATCGCGCAGGGCCTTGAGGGCAAGGTAGAGAAAATTCCCCGATCCGCAGGCGGGGTCGAGCACCTGAAAGAGGTGGAGGTACAGAAGAAAGCCGTGGTAGGCGGAGCGGGCTTCCTTGTATTCCTTCGTGCGCGGGCCTTTGCCTTGCCCGGCGGCAATAACTGTTTTGACGGTCTGCCATGCGGCCAATAACGGTTCTGTAATGAGCGGTTGAATGAGCTTGGCGATGGTGCCGGTGTCGGTGTAGTGGGCGCCGAGCGGAGCGCGGGCGGCAGGGTCGAGGCCGCGTTCGAAGAGGGTGCCGAAGATGGTCGGGTCGATGGCTCGCCAGTCCATGTCGGCGGCGGCGGCGTACAGCGCAGTCAGGTCGGTTGGGGTCAACGGGGGAATGGCAATGGTTTGGAAGAGGCCGCCGTTGAACCAGGCGATGTCGTGATCGCCGTATTCACCGCCGATTTTTTGCTGCATGGCGGTGAAAAGCTTGTTGATCCGTTTGCCGGCCTTGTCGGCGTCGCTGCCGGCGCTTTTGAGGATTTCGGTGAAGACGCTGCCGGGGAGCAGGTTTTCGTCTTCGGCGAAGATGCAGAACAGGCATTGAACCAGAAAATGGGCCACACGCTGGCCGTCCATCCCGCGCTCACGCATGGCCTTGGCGAGTTCGGCAAAGCGCCCGGCGGCCTCGGCGGTGATGGCGGCGGTGGATTTTTCCGGGCGGAGCTTTTGGGGGTCGGTGAAGACCCAGCGCAGGATTTGCCGCTTTTCGGGGTCGATCAGTTCTTCGATGCGGATTTCGCGCGGCTCGTCCGGGTAGCCGGTGAAGGCGGTGTGAATGATGATGCGTTCCCGGTCGGAGACGACGAGCAGCGGCGGGTTTTCGAGCTTCAGGGCGTAGTCGGTAAGCTGATGCAGTGCGGTGGCGAGGTCGCGTCCCGGCTTTTTGTTTTCCCAGCCGAAACAGCCCCATTTCCAGACATCGGCCCAGCCGTCGCCGCCACCGGATTTTTTGGCCCCGTGCTCATAACAGTAATGAGCCGAATCACGAGGTTTTTCAACGCCTAACAAGTCGCACAAGTCGTCAACATACGGCTGCGCCCCGCCGCGTTCGGTGAGCGGGTTGTCTTTCCAGCGGGCGATGAATTCTTCGGGCGTCATGTTTTTGTCCCATCATGATCTGTGGAAGCATCACGGAACCGCTTCAGCACGGCCTCGCCGATATCCTTCTTGCTCTGCCGCAACAATTCTATCTCATTATGGCTTGGGGATATTCAGATCCCTACATATTTTGAGGCAGAGACCCTCATCGATTTCCCGATGCCTGGGGACGGTCGAAGCCTTTTTCTCTCGGCGGTTGACGTAAACAGTGTGGCTGCCGCCTTCCCGCAGGAATTCACATCCATGCAACCGCAGGTGTTTGATGAATTCTTCCCTCTTCATGCCGTCAGCACTGCAAAGGGTTCTTTAATCATTACCTTGTCATGGATTTCCTCTTCGGAGAGGTTCCGATTGGCCTCGATGGTCATCTCAACCGCTTCAAAGAGATTGGATCGCGCCTCTTCCAGGGTCCGACCCTGTGTATTTGCTCCGGGCAATTCTTCAACATAGGCGATGTAGCCCAAGGGGACCTTTTCAAAAACCGCTGTAAATTGTAATCGCATACTCTCTCCATTCTGTTTTTTTCGTACTGCTCCTCGTCGGGCAACGCCCCAGGACATCCATAATCATGACACCGGACAAGGGGGCTGCTTAAAAATTTCTTATTCACCACTTATCCGAAAGCGATCTGTTCATCGGCAAGATAATCGGCGGCAAACGCCTGAGCTGAATATATATCCTCACGGGTCAGATGTGGATGATCCTTGATAATCTCCTCGATGGTCATACCGCCTGACAGTTTCCTGAGAATATGCTCCACGGTAATCCGCGTGTTCTTGATTACGGGTTTCCCAAACATAATCTTCGGATTCATTTCAATCTTTTCATACGTCTTCATAGGTCCCTCCATGCACCCTGCATACCACCTATAGTGCCCTTTGCAATAAGATATTTGTAGATCACTATACACTTTTTTCTCTCCATCGTCTAAAAAATCATCTTGCCGCCGGATACTCTCTCCGGTATGATCACATCCTGTTCCATCCATGCTGTGCAGAGGAGGTCCAAAACGATGGCCATCATCGAGTGGGAAAAAGTGGAAGTTGATGATCCAGGGTTAACCTGAAAGCGGGTTTTTTAAACATGCGCCGTCTGATCCACCGTTATGTGCTGAGGGAAATCGCCTTTCCGTTCTGCATGATCCTCCTTGTGCTCACCTTTGTGCTGCTGATGGGAAAGATCCTGCAGGTCATGGACCTGATGATCAACAAGGGGATCGGGTTTGCGGATATCGCCCGGTTGATGCTTTATCTGCTCCCCTCCTTCCTGATGTTCACCATTCCCATCTCCCTTCTGATCGCAATCCTGATCGGCCTGGGACGGCTTTCGGGGGACAACGAATGGACCGTTATGAAGATGTCGGGCGTCAGCCTCTATCAGTTGTCGTTTCCGGTAGCCTGTGCGACGCTGGTTGCGTTTCTGATGACCCTGGCGACGACCGTTTTCCTTGTTCCTTACGGGAACCTTGCATCCAAGGCCCTCCTGATGGATATGGCGAGGCAGAAGGCCAGCATCGGGATCCGGGAAAAGGTTTTCATCGACGATTTTCAAGGGATTCTGCTTTACGCGGAACGGATCCCGGCGCACGGCGATTTCCTGGAAGGGGTCCTCATCTCGGACAGCCGGATCAGCCGAGAGCCGAGCACCATCATCGCCCGACGGGCTTATCTCGTTTCCAATCCCGATACGATGGTCATCACGCTCCGGCTCGAGGACGGCAGCACGCACTCGGTCGATGCCGGTCTGAACCGTTACCGGAAAATGGATTTCCGTTTCTACGATGTCCGTCTGGACCTCGCTTCGGCCCTTTCCGCGGAGAAGAAGAACGGGACAAAGTCCAGTACGGAGATGAGCCTTTCCGAACTCACAACCACGTTGGGAAACCGCGGACTCAAGGAGGAGGCGTTGCGCGAGTTGGCGATCGAACTGAACAAGAAGCTGACCGTCCCCTTCTCCTGTCTTGTTTTCGCCCTCATCGGGATGCCTCTCGGAATCCGGGCCCATCGCTCCGTCCGTGCGCGGGGTTTCACCCTTGGCCTCTTCCTCGTTCTCGCCTACTACCTGCTTCGCCTCAGCGGCGAGGCGCTGATCGAAACGGGCAGGCTCTCCCCGATCCTCGGAACCTGGATTCCGAACGGGATTTTCGCCACCGCCGGAACCATTCTTTATTTTTTCTCCGCCAGGGAAGTCTCTTTCCGGCAGCTCTTTCGCCGCGCTTCCGCCGACCCTGCACCTGCAGCTACCGCCGCGGACGGCGCATCCCGGGGGGAAAAGAGATCATCATGAAGATCGTCGATCGCTATCTGATCCATGAATATCTGAGGAATCTTCTCTTCATCACCATCTCCTTCCTCGCCCTTTTTCTGATCATCGATTTCTTCGAAAAGATCCGGATGTTTCTCAGCAATCACGCTACATTCGGGCAGATGGGCTCCTACTTTCTTTTCATGATGCCGATGATCGTCTCACAGATTCTGCCGGCGGCCGTCCTTGTCGCCTCGCTTGTGACCTGCGGAACCCTCTCCCGGCATAGCGAAATCACGGCGATGAAGGCGAACGGCATCAGCCTTTACCGGATTGCCCTCCCCATCTTGACCATCGCCGCCCTGACCTCCCTGACGATCTTTTTCCTGAGCGAATGGGTCACCCCCCTGACCAACGACAGGGCCGAACATATCCGTCTGGTCGAGGTGCAGAAACAACCGTCCATGGGCAGCTTCAAACAGGATCAGATCTGGTACCGTGGCAAGAAGGGCATTTACAATTTCCGGCTGTTCGACGCGCGCACCGGTACGCTCCAGGGGATCACCATCCATTACCTCGATCGTCAGATGAATCTGATCATGCGCCTGGACGCGGAGAGGGGCGAATGGAAGGAGGGTCGCTGGCTCTTCCACAACGTCCTCATCACCCGTTTTGATAACGGCGAATTCCCGGTTCTTTCAAGGATGAAACGGCAGGTGGTTGATCTTCCGGAAAGGCCCTCCGATTTTCAGTTGATCCAGAAGGATGTTGAGGCGATGGGATATTTCGAGTTGAAGCGGTACATCCGGAAACTTCAGTCGGAGGGTTATGACGCGACACGATACGTCGTCGATCTCCACGGCAAGATGGCCTTTCCGCTGGTCAGTATTCTGCTGGCCGTAATCGGCGTCTCCTTTTCCCTCCGGTCCGAGCGGAGCGGCGGCATCGCCCAGGGAATCGGCGCCGGGCTGGTCATCGGATTTTCCTACTGGCTCGTTTACGCCTTCGGGATGTCCCTGGGGCGGTCCGGCGCCCTTCCTCCGTTCATCGCCGCCTGGTTTGCCAACATGCTCTTCGCCGTCGCTTCCCTTGTTCTCGTTCGGCGGGTGAAGACATGACGCCTTCTCTATTTTTTCAATACCGGTAATAGTCCGGCTTGAATGGCCCTCCGACCGGTATCCCAAGATAGTCCGCCTGTTTTTTGTTCAGCTTCGACAGCTTCGCCCCCAGACGCTCCAGATGAAGTCTTGCCACCTCTTCATCCAGTTTCTTGGGCAGCGTATAAACACCCGGTTTCAGTTTGCCGGCAGCCAGTTCCAACTGCGCGAGGCACTGGTTTGTAAAGCTGCTGCTCATCACAAAGCTGGGGTGGCCGGTCGCGCAGCCGAGATTCACCAGGCGTCCTTCGGCCAGAACGATGATGCTTCTTCCCGATTTCAGCGTCCATTTGTCCACCTGCGGCTTGATCCGCATGCGTTTGCATCCGGGCGTATTTTCCAGGTAATGAATGTCGATCTCGCTGTCAAAATGGCCGATGTTGCAGACGATGGCCTCGTTTTTCATCTTTTCCATCTGCCTGCCGGTGATGACGTCGCAGCAGCCGGTCGCCGTGATGAAGATATCCCCTTTGGCAAGGACATCATCGAGGGCGGCCACCTCGTACCCCTCCATGGCCGCCTGCAGCGCGCAGATCGGATCTATTTCCGAAATAATCACACGGGCGCCGAAGCCCCGCATGGACTGGGCGCACCCTTTGCCGACATCGCCGTAGCCGCAGATGACTACTGCCTTGCCGGCTATCATGATGTCCGTGGCCCGCTTGATACCGTCCGCCAGGGATTCCCGGCAGCCGTAAAGATTGTCGAATTTCGATTTTGTCACCGAATCGTTCACATTGATGGCGGGGAAGAGAAGTTGTCCCTCCTTGGCCATCTGGTAAAGGCGGTGCACACCCGTCGTGGTTTCCTCGGAAACCCCGCGGATCCGGGATGCCGCTTTGCGCCAATGTTGCGGCGACGTCTTCAGGCGGTGGGCCAAGCGCTCCCGAACGATCTTTAACTCCTTGTTGTCACATGGCTGTTGAAGGATCGAGGGGTCATTTTCCACCCGCACGCCTTCATGGACCATCAGTGTTGCATCCCCGCCGTCATCGACAATCAGATCCGGTCCCGTGCCGTCGGGCCAGGTCAGCGCCTGCTCGGTGCACCACCAGTACTCCTCAAGGGACTCCCCCTTCCACGCAAACACGGCGGCGGTTTCCGCTTGGGCGATCGCGGCCGCGGCATGGTCCTGCGTGGAGAAGATGTTACAGGATGCCCAGCGGAGATCGGCCCCCAGCTCCTTCAGCGTCTCGATCAACATGGCGGTCTGAATGGTCATGTGCAGGCTGCCCATGATCTTCAAACCAGCCAACGGTTTTTTGGGACCGTACTTTTTCCGGACGGCCATCAGGCCCGGCATCTCATTTTCGGAAAGACGAATCTCCTCCCGACCCCAGGCCGCCAGAGACGGATCGGCAATCTTGCAGGGCAGATTTTTATCCATTTTCATAAACTTCATGGTTCATTCTCCTTTTATTGAAGGCTTCGTAAGAAAGTCGATTTTGGCCACTTTTTGTCATTCCGTGCTTGACACGGAATCCAGTGTATTCAAATAGTTCTGGACTCCTGCTTCCGCAGGAGTGACAGATTTCGACTTTTTACGGGTCCATCTTTATTGACTCCGCTTCGGTTTCGCCGCGCGGATCACTCCTCGAAAACGAGCCTTGGGGGTTCAATTGGGTTGTTTCCCGCCCGGCAACCGTGAGGTGTTCATTTGGCGTTACAATCCCCGCTGAAATGATCAACGTAAATGCCTCTTCCACAGTCATGCGAAGTTCGATCAGCTCATCCCGGGGAACCATGATGAAAAATCCTGTCGTCGGCGTCAGCGCAAGCGGCATGAAAACACCGACACATGGGCTTTTCTGCCCGATAATATTCTGGATTTCGCCATTGGGGGTTCCGGTGACGAACCCAACGCTGTAAACCCCGCGACGGGGATACTCGACCAGCACCACCTTCTTGAAACTCTGCGCCTTGTCCATGAACAGACTGTCGGCAATCCGTTTGATGGCCTGATAGACGCTCCGGACGAACGGAATCTTTCCGACGAGATATTCGCCGAAGCGGACCAACCGGTTTCCGATGTAGCTCGTCGTCACCAAACCGCAGACAAAGATGAGAATGACCGTGACGATGGCGCCCAGTCCGGGGATATGAACATGCAGCAAGTTATCAGGCTGATATTGCTTAGGAATAACCCGCAGGAGGTTATCCATCATCCCTATGATGAAGGATAGGATATAGATCGTGAGTCCCGCCGGAATGACGACGGCCAGACCGGTTAGAAAGATCCTCTTGATACTCTTTTTCATCATTAATTTCCTCTATTGCGATAGCATCGACTACACGGATTTATACCAGAATCCAAAAATGGTTTCAAGGGCTTATTTGAACAAGACCGAAATGAGGGCAGGAAAATTCTCCGGCTGGATACCCAGTTGTATACCCTTTTGGGGAGAAATCCGCCGGCGGCGGAAACGATCGATTACGCCGTCCGATGTTTGATCCGGTTCTTTTCATCGACGAGGATGCACTTCGGAGCCCAGTTTGCCGCTTCGGCCTCATCGACCATCACATAACTGGCGATAATGATCAGATCCCCGCGAGCGACCTTCCTCGCCGCCGCGCCGTTGAGACAGATGGTCCCCGAATCCCTGGGGCCCGGAATGACGTAGGTTTCAAATCGCTCTCCGTTCGAAACATCATAGATGGCAACCTTTTCATAGGGGAAGAGATCCGCCGCCCCCATGAGCTGTTCGTCAATCGAAATGCTGCCCTCGTAATGGAGATCCGCGTCGGTCACGGTCGCCCGGTGGAGCTTCGACTTGAGCATGAACCTCTGCATGATCATCTTCCTCCCGCGTGGAATATTCTCTCTCCGGCTTCCAGGGATTCCCCGAAAACACGGTTGTCGATCAATCTTGTCTTCCCGACCCGGACCGCCAAAGCCAGTACGCATTCGCCTTCGATTCGCGCCACGTCCTTCATGGTCTTTACATCACAGATTTGGGCGTAATCGATCTCCGTGTGGGGATAACCGGCGATCCATGTACGCACTTTTTCCAGAATGGAAGAGGCGTCCCGCTCCCCGTTGTCGTAGAGCTCCCCGGCAAGGTCAAGGGAGAGGCTCAGACTCAGCGCAGATTTTCTCTCCTCCGGGTTCAGGTAGACATTCCGCGAGCTCATCGCCAGTCCGTCGGTCTCGCGCGTCGTATCCATGCCGACCACCTCGATGTCCATATTCAGATCGCGGACCATCCGCCGGATCGTGACATACTGCTGGAAATCCTTCTTCCCGAATATCGTGACATGGGGTTTGATGATATGGAAGAGCTTCGTGCAGACCGTCGTCACCCCCCGGAAGAAAAGCGGACGGGAAATGCCGCAAAGGTTGTTCGTGATCCCCTCCACCTCGACATGGGTCTGATAGCCTTCCGGGTACATCTCACGGTTGTCCGGAAAAAAGATCACATCGACGCCCACCTCTTCCGCAAGCGTTCTGTCTCTTTCGAAATCGCGCGGATAGGCATCCAGATCCTCCGTCGGGGCGAACTGGGCGGGATTGATATAGATGCTGACGACGAGGCAATCTCCCCGTTTGCGTCCGATCCGCATCAGGTTCAAATGCCCCTCATGAAAGTATCCCATCGTCGGGACAAAGGCGATCCGCCGCCCCCGGCATCGTTCCGCCTCCGAATATCCCTGCATCTCTCCCGCGGATTTAATGATCTTCACGTCTCACTCCAAAAAAAAGCCCCTGCGTCCAAGACGAGAGGCATCCTTCCATATTCATGAACCCCGATGTTCCCCCGTCCCAGTCCGTTGCCGGATCCAAGCGTCGACGTTCCCCTATCAGAGGCCCTTTGGTTTGTCAAGAATTTTGTCGGCAAAAATCAGCCGCGAGCTTCTGATGACATGAAGGGCAGAAATGACGGCGCCTGTAGGAGATCACGGAGGCAATCGGCTGAATTGCCAGGCATATAAAAAATAACAGCCTTGGCATTCTCGATTCGCTTTATCTCATGGTTCTCCAGTGAGAACAATCATCTCCACCCGGCGATTCAACGCCCGCCCCGCTGCAGAGTCGTTGGTCGCGGCGGGTTGCGACGATCCTACCCCTTCTGCGGTAACCCGTCCGGGGGAAACGTTCCGGTAAGCCACCAGATATTCCCGGACTTTCTGAGCCCGTTTCTCCGATAACGCCTGGTTGGCGGCCGCCTTTCCCGTGCTGTCCGTATGCCCCCGTGTTACAACCTTGCTATCGGGATAGCTCTCTAAGAAATCTCCCACACCATCCAAAATCTTCTTCCCCGCCGGCATCAGATCGCTTGAAGAAGTGAAGAGATCGATAGTCAGGATGGTCATGATGATTTTTTTGTCTCCAGCCTCGGCCTTCACTTTGGGAATCTTGCCGGCCGCGATCAGCATGGCCTTTTCCTGCTCCAATGCCTGAAGCTTTGTCTGCATCACGGCCATTTTTTCCTTCTCTGCAGCGAACTTTTCCTCCTTGGCTCTGATCTCCATCGTTTCCTTGGCCCGCTGGGCGCCCAGCTGCGTTTCCATTAATTTGGCCTGGCTGGCCTCTTTTTCCCTTTCCGCGATCCGCTTTTCATCTTTCAGCCGCCCCTCCCGAACTTCTCTCTGCTTCATGGCTTCAAGCTCGGCCGTTTTTAGCTGAGCTGCCTCCAACTCTTTTCTCTTCCGGGCTTCCATCTCATCCGCCATTCGCTGGGACTCCTCCAAATGCTTGCGTTCCGCCTCGGCTTTGGCCTGGATTTCCTTTGCATTCTCCGCCTCCCGCAGCTTTTCCTTCATGACGACAATGGCGCTCTGGTAGTCGGCAAGGTCTTTCTGGGTCTCCTTCAATTTGGCCGTCGTCGTCTGTTTTTTCGCCTTGGCCTCCGCGGTCAGGCCCTTTATTTTTGCCATGGTGGCCAGGTAAATGACCTCTTCCTCCCTGGCCCTTTTCATTTTTGCGGTGCTGACCATCGCCATGATGGAATTGGCCGCCTCGTAGGCTTTCTCCGCTTGGGAAAGCCAGGACTTTGCAGCGGTAAGATCATCCATGGCCTGTTGCTCCGCCCCGGCCTTTCGGGCCTGGTCAATGGCGGATTTGGCGGCTTCGATGACCATGACGGGGGTTTCCTCAGCCAGGACCGTCAGCGGAAACAGGATGATGAGCCCCCACAATAGAATAGAAAGCATCTTCCGGCTTGGATCTTTATATTTGTCCATGGCTTTGGCTCCTTATATTCTGTTATTTTTTCAAACGCTCGATCTCGGCCTTTGCTTTCAGCAGTGCTTCATGGGTTGTGGCAAGCATCTCAACATCGGCATTCAACTCAGCAGAAGCCTTAGCCAGCTCGGCATAAGCCCTGGCCAAACGCGAAGCCCGGCTGAATCCCTCCGCATCCGGTACCGACCGTGCACTGCCGGCGGTTTTCAGGAAATCCTCTGCCTGTTTGATGTATGAGGGTGCAAATTTTTCACCCTCTGCCTTTCGCGCTGCCTCCAGGGCCCCCCTGGCATCCATAAATTCCTGCTCCTGGGACGGACTGATCGCATCGGCCCAAACGACGCCTGTGAAAGCCGCCACAAACAGCAGTGAGAATAACGCTGCTCCCAACAGAATGGATCTTTTCATGAATAACATAGTACCCTCCTGTGACGCATAAATTCAGATGATCAGGTTTTTAAGAAATTGATTGCATCGGATTATAGCGATGAACGTTTCAAGATGCAACGGGAAAATGGGGTTCAGTGAATTTTTCCACAAAATATGGTGTGCAGTATCGCTGGTGATATAAGCAGTGTATGGCGAGAGGACCCGTCATCATCCTTCTTCCTGCTCTCGACCGAGCAGGACTGGTCCAGTCAGGTGGGGATGCCCAGTCCGGGCAGAAGCCACCCCTGGAGAAAATACCAGACTGCGACCGCAATCAGCAATAGCCAAAAGTCATTCATGGTGATCTCCTTTACGATGCGTATCAAGGTTGTGGTTTGTCGGACATCCGAGCGGGACCCGACGACCGCCTACATCCACTTTCGCATTGCAGTCAACTATGTAACAACGCTCCCACACGAACCGTACCCGAATTTTGCCGTTCTTACAAAATAAAAAAAGACGAGAGCCGCCTATGCCGTCTTGTCTTTTACTGGAGTCCATCATTCAAGATCCGGTCTCTAAGGGTGACAATCACCACGAAGACCCTATGATCCTTATTTCGTTAACATCCAGTAGAATAGACTCAATACGCGCATCGCAGCATCTCGTCGATTATAAGATAGTGTTGCTCATCATCAATGTCAAGGGGAATGTCACAGATCAATGCCCCTCAAATAAGGTCCTAAAGCTTGCGAACATTCTCAGCAGCAGGACCCTTAGCGCCTTGGACAACATCGAAACTGACACGCTCACCCTCCGCCAGCGATTTAAAACCTTCTCCCTGGATCGCGGAATGATGCACAAAAAGGTCCTTGCCGCCCTCCTGTTCGATAAAACCAAATCCCTTTGAATCATTAAACCATTTTACTTTTCCTTCTGGCATCCTTAATCCTCCTTTGTAATGGGTTTCTCCGTGGAACCATTTAAATATCAAGACAAGTATGAATAATTCTTTCTGGAAATGCAAGATTATTCCCTGTTCCGGGCTATGGTCAGATAAATAAGGAACGAGGAACAAAGGTCAGAGAATATTATCTGCACCGGTTTCGATCCATGTCTTTGTCAACAGGGAGAATTCTTCAGCCGACAGGGTCTCCGCCCTTCTGGTTCGGTCGATGCCGCTTCGGACGAACACCAGATCGACCATCTCCTCCGGAAGACCGGTCTGGCGAAGGTTGTTCCAGAGGGTTTTTCTTCGCCGGGCAAAGGCCGCCCGGACGATTTTTGCAAACAGCGCCCCATCCGGAAGCTCGGGCTCCCGGCGGACCTCCATCCGCAGAACGGACGAAACCACGTCCGGCGCCGGATAAAAGCAGGTCGGCGGGACCGTCATTTCGGATACGGTCCTCGTATACCTTGCGACGATGACCGAAGGGATGCCGTAATCCTTCGTCCCCGGAGGCGCTGTAATCCGATCCGCCAGTTCCTTCTGGAACATCAGGATCATCGACGAGATCGACCGCCGAAAGTCGAGCAGACGAAAGAGGATCGGGGAAGAGATATGGTAGGGGATATTGCCGACGACCTTGATTCTTTCCCCCGGACAGGCGGAGGAAAAATCGTACTTCAGCACATCCATCTGCACGATCTCCACCCGGTCCTTTCCGGTGAATCGCTCCCGCAGAATAGCCGCCAGCCGCGGATCGACCTCGACGGCGATCACCCGGCCTGCCCTCTTCGCCAGTTCCTCCGTCATGAAGCCGAGGCCGGCGCCGATTTCGACGATCGTCTCATCCTCTGCGGGTTCGGTAAGCGCGACGATCCTTCGGATGATGTTCAAGTCCTCCAGGAAGGACTGTCCCAGTCTCTTCCGGGGATGGATATCATACTGGGCAAGTATTTTTCGGACGGACATCACGACGACCTCCGGGTCCGGATCTCTGTTATCAGCCGGCGCGCGACGAAATAGGACGGGACGGCAAAAAATGGGGCCATCAGGATGCCGCCCGTCAGCAGCGGCAGCAGGATCTCCCGCCCCAGCGCCGCGATGCTGCCCAGCGTGTAATCGGTGATCGCGAAACGGCTGCGCTCCATCCCCAGCAGGAATCGGCCGAGCTCATACTGGGCGACGTAGAGCAGAGGGACGGTCAGCGGATTGGAGATGATCCACGAGCCGAGGTAACCCGCCGTGATGTTCTGGCGGAAGAGGAGACCGATCAGGACGATGATCGCCGTATGGAACGGAATTGTCGGCGTCACGCCGACGAAGACGCCGATCGCCAGTCCGGCGGCGATCTGTGCGGGTTCGCCCTTCAGGCTGATGAATCTCTCGTAAAAGGTCCGGAATCGTTTTTTCAGGATCATGGGTGACGACCTTGTAAGAAATCTCAAAAGCCTTGCATCTGGGACGGCTTCGTAAAAAGGCCGCAGGCAAGGCGCGCGAGTCCTGAGGAGTGAGGCGTACTTTGGCGTACGCCGCAACGACGAAGGGTGAAGCGGCAGCATCCGGCCTTTTTACGAAGCCGTCATGGGTGAACCGTGAGGGGCCAGCGGGAGACGGCATTCAGGTCGAGCCCGTCCTTGCGTCCCGCCTCGAGGAGATGCGTTCCGACCACGGCAATCATCGCCGCGTTGTCGGTGCAGAGAACCGGAGGCGGAATGAAAACCTCGATCCCCGCGGAGGCCCCCTCGGTCCGGAAACGTTCACGCAGGCGGCTGTTTGCGGCCACCCCCCCGCAGACGACGACGCGGGTCGCCGAGACCATCGCCGCGGCGCGCAGGGTCTTTTCCACCAGAACGTCGCAGATCGCCTCCTGATAAGAGGCCGTCAGATCGGGCAACTCCTCAGGGGTAAAAGGGGCGCCCCGTTTCTTGAGTCTCATTAAAAGGGAGGTCTTCAGACCGCTGAAGCTTAAATCGAGACTGTCCCGCATCGCCCGCGGAAATGGAAACGCCTCGCGGTTGCCCTGCTTCGCGAGGCGGTCGATCACCACCCCTCCCGGATAGCCGATTTCCAACAGTTTTGCGGCCTTGTCGAAGGCCTCTCCTGCCGCATCATCTCTCGTCTGGCCGAGTATGGTGAATCGCTGAAAGCCATCCACCCTGTAAATGGTCGTATGGCCGCCGGAAACCACCAGCGCGACGAACGGGAATGCCGGGGGAGATTCCGTCAGGAATGCGGCCGCGACGTGCCCCTCCAGGTGATTGACCCCAACAAGCGGGAGCCTTCGGGCAAAGGCGATCGCCTTGGCCGCAGACAAACCGACAAGGAGGGACCCGATCAGCCCCGGCCCTCGCGTTACGGCGATACCGTCGACCCCGGCCAGGGTCGTCCCCGCATCCTCCAGGGCCTGGAGGATCACCGGCAGGATCGCCTCGATATGCTTGCGGGAGGCGATCTCAGGGACGACGCCGCCGTACCGCTCATGCACTTTCACCTGTGAGGCAATCACATTGGAGAGCAGCACGCTTCCGTCCCTGACCACCGCGGCCGCCGTTTCATCACAGGACGATTCTATACCCAGGACCACCATCAAGCCATCCCCTGCACATTTTCTTTTACAAAAGTGCGGAAAATATATATAGAATTGGCCGATTTTTGCAAACAAACTTTTCAAGAAAGAGACAACTATGGAAATCCATACCGATTTTCTTGTTTTGGGCACCGGCATTGCGGGTCTCAGCTTCGCCATCAAGGCTGCGGAACTTGGCAGCGTCGCCATGGTCACCAAGAAAGACAAGACCGACTCGAATACGAATCTGGCACAGGGCGGGATTGCCGTTGTCCAGGACCAGACGGACCGCTTCCAGTATCACATCGACGATACGCTGACCTGCGGCGCCGGACTCTCGAACGAAGAGGTCGTCCGTTTCGTGGTGACGGAGGGGCCGGAGAGGCTCCGCGAATTGGTGCAATGGGGCGTGGAATTCACCCGCTCGGAGGCGGAGCCGGATCGGTTCGATCTCGGCCGGGAGGGAGGCCATTCGATGAGAAGGGTCGTCCATGCCAAGGATCTGACCGGGCGGGAGATCGAGCGGGCGCTTCACGAGAAGGCCGGCAAAAATGATAACATCCAAATCTTCGAAAACCACATCGCAATCGACCTGATCATGAAGTCCTCCGCGCTCGGCCAAAAGATCGAGCATGACCGCTGTCTCGGCGCCTACGTGCTGGATATCGCCCGCAACGAGGTCCATACCTTCCGGGCGAAGTTCGTCATGTTGTCCACCGGCGGCGCCGGCAAGGTCTATCTGATCACCACCAATCCGGACATCGCCACGGCCGACGGGATCGCCATGGCCTACCGCGCAGGCGCCAGGATCGCCAACATGGAGTTCATCCAGTTTCACCCCACCTGCCTATACCACCCCGACGCGAAATCCTTTCTGATCAGTGAAGCCGTCCGCGGCGAGGGGGGGATTCTGAAGCTCAAGAACGGCAGTACCTTCATGGAGAAATACCATCCGATGAAGAGCCTTGCGCCGCGCGATGTCGTCGCCAAGGCGATCGACACCGAATTGAAAAAATCCGGAGATGATTGTGTCCTGCTCGACATCACCCATCGGGACAGGGATTTTCTCGTTTCCCGGTTTCCGAACATCCATGAGAAGTGCATGGAGTTGGGCATCGATATGACGAAGGAGCCCGTCCCGGTCGTCCCTGCCGAACACTACCTCTGCGGCGGGGTCATGGTGAATGAGATGGGAGAGACGAGCATCCCGGGCCTCTTCGCCTGCGGGGAGGTCTGCTGCACCGGATTGCATGGCGCCAACCGTCTGGCGAGCAACTCGCTGCTGGAGGCGATCGTTTTTGCGCATCGTTCGTTCCGGCGCATCGGGGAGATATGGGACACGATGCGGCATCATCTCCCCGTCGAGGAGGAAGCGGTCTCCGTCCCGCCGTGGGATCCGAGAGGGGCCACGGAGAGCGATGAATCGGTCGTCGTCTCGCACAACTGGGACGAGATCCGCCGGTGCATGTGGAACTATGTAGGCATCGTCCGTTCCGATAAAAGACTTGAGAGGGCTCATCGCCGGATCGATCTGATCAACCGGGAGATCGATGAATATTACCGCCATTTCATCGTCACGCGGGATCTTCTGGAACTGCGGAACATTGCCGTGGCCGCCAAGCTCATCGTGGCCTGCGCCCGGATGCGAAAGGAGAGCCGTGGGCTGCATTACAACCTCGACTATCCGGAGAAGAATGATCGGGTCTGGCTGAAGGATACGGTCATTTCCCGCGAGGAGCTGTGGCGTAAGGCATGAAAGAATCGGCCTATTATTCTTCGGCGGTCAGCGAAACCCTCTCCACCTTGTCCAGGTCCCGCGCGTAATATCGGGAGCCCAGGTAAAAAAGGACGCAGGAGATCAAGGCCATCGCGCTGGCGATTTTCAGGGCTGTCAGGATTCCATACGAGTCGGAGAAGGCGCCGGTGACAATCGGACCCAGGGCGCTGCCGAGCAGGTTCTGGGTGATGACGCAGAGGGCGTAGGAAACCGCCCTCAACCCCGGATGAACAACGTCCTGTGTAACGGCGATGGCCGATGAAGCCCAGGCGATGGATGCAATTCCCGCCAGAAGAAAAATCCCGTATTGGACCATCCCGCCGGTGGGCAGGTAAAAACCGGTCAGGAATAGAACCGCCGTCAACAGGGCGGAGACGGAGGGGAGCAGCAACCGGGCCTGAATCCTCTTCTTCATCCACGTGTCCGCAATCCATCCGCCCAGCGGTGAGCCGATGATGCTGGTCAGCATGATCCCGCTGGCCAGGAGTGTGGCCTTTTGCAGCGGAAACCCCTGCACCCTCTGGAAATAGGTGGGCAGGAAGGTTGACATCGATATCGAGGTGAACATCATTCCGGCAAACCCGAAGTAGGTCAGGATCAGGGAAGGCGTTGCGGCAAAGGTACGGACGATGTCCATTTTGGTCATTTTCTTTGTGGCGGGGCCGGATTCGGCAGGGGGTTTTTCGGGGACAGATTTTAAATCTGTCCCCGAAAAACCCGAAAAACGCCGCTCAACCGTTTTTTCCAGGCCGACCGTCTTGTAGTCCCGGACGAAAAAGAAGAGCAGCGCAATGATCAAACCGGGCAGCGCGACGATCCCGAAGGCGTGACGCCATCCCCAACGGGAGGCGATGAGCCCGCCGATGACGATTCCCGCCGCCATTCCCAACGGAATGGAGGCATTCCAGATTCCCACCATGAAGGCTCGCCTTTTTTCGGGGTAGAGGGCGGAAATCATCGCCGTCCCCCCCGGCGCATAGCCGGCTTCCCCGATCCCGATGGCAGCCCTGGCCGCAAAGAGCTGACCGAAATTTCTGGTGAAGGCGCAGGCCGCGGTGGCCAGGCTCCACAAAACGGCCATGATGCCGATGCTCTTTTTTCGGCTCCAGCGGTCGATCAGGATGGAAATGGGGAAGGAGAAGAGGATAATGGCCCAGTATACGGCGGAAACCATGGCCCCGCATTGGGCGTCGGTCAGCCCCCAGTCGGCTTTCAAAAAGGGGAAGAGGGAAACGACCACCATTCGGTCGATGTAGTCAAAAAAATAGAGCAACCAGAGCAACAAGAATACATAATGTGTGTAGGCCTTGGAAAAGAGGTACCCTTCGGGAGGGGGTTGTTTCGCCATCTCATATTCTCCTTTTCTCGTCCCTCTTTCGAGGCATCATGCTAAAATTCGTCTCCGATCCGGAGCATCACCTTCAATGCCTTTCCGGAATGGATTCGCTCCTGATAAACTTGGGGCAACTCTTCCAGCGAAATCAGGTCCGAGATGAACGGCCGGGCGTCGATCTTTCCCTCGGCCATCCATTTCAGGCACGCGATATTTTCCTCATGCGTGTTGGAATAGGATCCGGTAAAGCGGAGCTCTTTGAAATTCATGATCATCGGTTGACTGAGGGTGATGCCCCGAAACGAGATGCCGATCATGCAGATTGCGCCGCCCTTCGCCGCCATTTCGATGGCGAGGGGGATATTTTCCGCCACACCGGAGCACTCCAGAATCGTTTCAAAACCAACCCCCCCGGTCCATTCCTGGCCCTTCCGTCTGATATCCTCGGTGAGGGGATCGATCACCCTATCGGCGCCGAACTGCTCACCCAGCGCCCTTTTTTCTTTCACGGGTTCAGAGAGAAAAATTGGAGAAAACCCGAGGATCTTTAACAGCCTAACTGCAGCCAGTCCGATCGCCCCCCCGCCCATCACGAGCACGGAGCCTCCTTCGCTGCCCGACAAGGTAATGCCGTGCAGCGCGGAGGCAAAGGTTTCGGCCAAAGCGGCGTTTCGGGAATCCACGCCCGCAGGAACCGGGATGACCATTTGCGGATAGACCATCACGTATTCGGCAAAGGCGCCGGGCAGATCACCGATCCCGATCGTCCGCCGATATTCACCGCAGAGATGGGGCCTGCCCCTCCGGCATTCGCGGCAGCGACCGCAAAACGTAGGTCGAACGATGATCCGCGCCCCCTCTTGAAGACCTTCCGTCTTCCCGTTGAAGTCCGCTACGGTGCCGCTGACTTCATGGCCAAGGATCGTACCCTCTCCAAGCAGCCCGCTTTCAATCAGGGAGTGGTCCGACCCACAGAAACCGGCATCCGACACCTTGACCAGCACGGAGTCCTCACCGGGTTCGGGAACGGGAATTTCCTCCATGACCAATCCGCCAGATAGGCGGTAGCAAACAGCCTTCATACCGTTTATTCCTTCAGGCGATATCGATCGTTTGGATAACCGCATCCGCATCACGAGAGCCGCTGGATGTGTTTGAAAACTTGCTTTTTATGTGGGTTTCGCATTCATATGGAGAGGCCGACGCAGACGCCTGCCCCCGCGAAAGCAGGGTGACTAGTTACGAATCCGTCTGTTTTGGAGCATATGGCCGGGAAATTAGAGGCGGCCGCTTTCCCTCGGTCAGAGAGACTACCGCTCCCGCACCTCGACCTCCAACCCCCTGGAACGCATCCGCTCAACCAGTTTCGTGGCGTCCTCGGTGTTGACGTGGAGGATGAATTCATGCTGTCCGCCTCTCCGGCTGCTCAAGTAGGCGGCGTTGAGCACCTCCAGTTCCAGGTCCATCGCACACTGGAGCGCCTGGGTGATCTGGGAGAGGTCGGCGCATTGGCGCACGATCAGCCGCGATCCCTTCTCGCCGATCCCCAGGATCGGATTGAGGAGAAGTAAGAAGAAATCGTTGGTGGTGAGGATCCCCACCACATGACCGTTCTCCATCACCGGCAGGCAGCCCACCCGCTTCTCCTGGGCGAGGCGCACGGCGTTTTCGATCGTCATCTCCGGACTGACGACGGTCACTGCTTTATTCATGATCTCCGCCACGGTCAGCTTGGCGAAAAGATAGTGCATCTCGTGGAGGCTCAGGCTCGTCGCCATGGAGGGCGAGGAGCGGAGCACCCGGTCTTTGGTAACGATCCCCACAAGCTTCCCTCCATCGACCACCGGAAGCCGTTCGATCTTCCGCTCCTTCATGATCTTGGCCGCCTCCAGGACCGGCATGGTGCTGGGGATGGTCAATACGGGGCTCGTCATGATGTGCTTTACGCGCATTGGGTCCTCCTGTCGTCCGATTAAAAGTGTTTGGTCCGATTAGAACTCACTTCCATATGGTCTGAGATTAAGAGAAGCCTTCATGTATGTCAAGGAGATTTAATGTGCCCCGTGCCGATTATCACTTATTGATCACCACTCCCTTTAAAACTTTCCGGGTTGGTTCCGAATACCATATCTCGATAAAGTCAAGTATCGAGTCCTCTTCGCTCCTGCCAAAACAGTCTGCTGCCGGTCTGCGCAACAGGTTTTTCAAGGTTTTGAAGGCATCAGGATTTTTCTGCGAGAACCCTTCCGCTATTCTTTTTGCCTCGGCCATAAGCTTCTCTTCCGATGTAACGCTGTCCACCAATCCGATGCGCTGTGCGTCTTCCGCCGTATACATGGCTCCCGTTAAAAGCACCTTCTCCGCGTTGCGCTCGCCGACGGCGGATTTCAACATTCCAACACTCCCGGCAAAAACGGCTGCTCCAATATTCAGTTCGTTGAGGGCTATCTTGGCCTTGCCGGTGACCATAATGCGGAAGTCACATGTAAGCGCGAGTATGCACCCGCCTGCCGTCGCATGCCCGTTAATCGCACCGATTACAGGCTTAGGAAAAAGGAACATTTGCGTGTACATGGCGCAGAATTTTTTCAGGTACCGGTTGAAATCGTTTTTTGAATAGTTTAATAATTCCGGAATGTCGAAACCGAAGGAGAAGAATTTTCCGTCGCCGGTCAGGATGACGGCTTTTGTATCTGAGTCTGCGGCAAGCTCATTGAAGACCGCACCCAGTTCATCGACAAACGCCTCGTTGATGGCGTTTACCTTGCCCCTGCCCATGGTAACTGTTGTGATGCCGTTTTCCTTTGAAACTTTAATATAATTCATAACAAACATCATCTATTTGCGCAAAGCAGATTCGACGCCATGAGTCTCTCAAGATATTTTACAGTCGTCGCACCCTTATCCGGCCCGTTGACCTTCCGTTGTGGACTTTTCCAGGATGTCCTTGATGAAGGCGTTCAAGGTCTTCCCCTCATTCATGGCATTGCTTACAAGGCGCTTGTGCAGATCGGGATCAAGGCGAAGATTGAAGGAGCCCTTGAAGGGTTTTTCAGGTTGCTTGCCCGTCTCTTTACAGAATTCAAGATAATCGTCAACGGCTTCCTCGAAAGCCGTTCGCAGTGAAACAACGTCCGTCCCCTCGTAGCTTACAAGGGCTCGAATGAACTCCAATTTTCCGTAGAAAACCTTATCGTCATCGTTGTAATGGACGGACCCGAAATAGCCATTGTATTCCATCGTGTCTTTCATAGGAGATCCCCCCTCTTCAAAATTTCTTCTACCTGTTCAATCTGGTATCGCTTCAATGTCGGCGCGGGGTGTGGCCGATGCAGGATGATCGGATCTGATGTCCGATGGTCGAAACGCACGCGCGATCCCCCGGTTTTCCCTGCCTTGACCCTGGTATATCCGAAGCCTATCAGCAGAGCCGTCATTTCATCCCATGTGAAGTCAACGGGATGTGCAAGAAATCGCTTTACCAGTTTGTCATGCTTGCTCATGAATGCCCCTTTGAATAGCAGGATAGCAGAGGCCCACAGAAAAGGCAATCAGAAAAACTAAAACTAGTTGCAAATATCCCTTGATAGAGGTTTGGTAAATTCTATTTTCAACAGCTTTCCGGATTTCCGTTGACAGTGATGACGATTTCTCCTATCTTGTCGAGAACACAAGCATCAATGATACAAATTGGACCGCATGTCCGGGACGGAATAGGGATGCCGAGGGGATGAATTTTTTTACGGAATACATCAGGGAGATCAGGAAGAGCCTTGAGAAAGGCGACTCCACCGAACACACGCACCGCACCGCCTTGGAAGCCCTCTTGGAGGCTTGCGACAAAGAGATCGACGCCACGAACGAACCCCGCCGGATTGCCTGCGGCGCGCCGGATTTCAACATCACCCGGAAGGGAGTCCCGGTAGGCCACGTCGAGACGAAGGACATCGGCGTCAATCTCGACGAGATGGAGCGCGGCAGAGGACCGAATGGAGAGCAGTTCAAACGGTACTCTACGTTGCCGAACTGGATTCTCACCGACTACCTGGAGTTCCGCTGGTATGCAGCCGGCCAGAAACGTTTGACCGTCCGGGTGGCCGATTTCGACGACAAGGGCCGCATCAAGGCCACACCGGACGGCGACGAGAAACTCGATCAACTCCTCACCGCCTTCTACCATGAACCTGCGTTGACGGTCGGCACCGCCAAGGAGCTTGCTCAGCGCATGGCGGGCATGACGCGGATCACCCGCGATTTGATCATTGCATCCTTCAAACATGAGACCGAGGAGACGGAACGCAAACTCGTGCAAGAGGCGCGGAAACCCTATGGCGGGGCCATGCCGTCGCGCGGCCCGTGGTTGCACAACTGGCTGGCGGCTTTCCGGGAAACGCTGATTCCCGACCTCACGGAAACCGAGTTTGCCGATATGTTCGCGCAGACGCTGGCCTATGGGCTCTTTGCCGCCCGCATCCACGCCCCCGCAAACCGGGAGTTCTCCCGCGAAATGGCGGCCTTCAAACTGCCCAAGACAAACCCGTTTCTCCGCAAACTCTTTGCCGAAATCGCCGGCGTGGACATGCCGGACACCGTTGCCTGGGCCGTCGATGACCTCGTGAATCTGCTCCGTCATGCGGACATGGCGGAGATCATGCAAGACTTCGGCAAAAGCAAGGGCAAAGAAGACCCGGTTGTCCACTTCTACGAAACCTTTCTTGCCGCCTACGACCCCAAGGTTCGCGACCAACGCGGCGTGCGATACACCCCGGAACCGGTCGTGCAGTACATCGTACGATCCGTGGACTGGCTCCTGCAAACCCGGTTCAACCGCCCCCAGGGGTTGGCCGACGATAACACCTTCATCCTCGACCCCGCGGTCGGAACCGCCACCTTCCTCTACTTCGTGCTGACCCTGATCTTCTCCAAGTTCGCCCGACAACGCGGTCAGTGGGACGGTTACGTGGAGAAGCACCTGCTCAACCGGCTGTTCGGCTTCGAAATCCTCATGGCGCCGTATGCCATCGCCCATCTCAAGCTCGGCATGCAATTGGAGGAGACCGGCTACAGCTTCAGCTCCGACCAACGGCTCGGCATCTTCCTCACCAACACCCTGGAGGAATCGGCCCGGCGCAGCGAAAAGCTTTTTGCGGACTGGATTTCCGAGGAGGCCAACGCGGCTGCCAAAGTGAAGGCACAGTTGCCGATCATGGTCGTTCTGGGCAATCCGCCTTACGCCAACTTCGGACGCATGAACCGCAACCCGTGGATTCTCGGCCTGCTGAACGACTACAAGCGCGGACTGAACGAGAAAAAACTGAACCTCGACGATGACTTCATTAAGTTCATCCGATTCGCCCAGTGGCGTATCGAGAAGACCGGCCACGGCATTGTCGGCTTTATCACCAGCAACACCTACATCGACGGCATCACCCACCGCCGCATGCGCGAATCCCTGATGCAGGCTTTCGACGAGATTTACATCCTCGACCTGCACGGCAGTTCCAAGAAGAGGGAAAGAACGCCGGACGGCGGCAAAGACGAAAACGTCTTCGACATCACGGTGGGTGTGTCCATCCTGCTTGCCGTGAGGCTCGCGGAGACAGCGCCGCTTTCAGACGGACGGGCGCCCGCTCGTGTTTTCCATGCCGAATTGTGGGGCGAGCGAAAGGGCAAGTATGACTGGCTCTGGCAGAACGACGCCAGCCAAACCACCTGGACAGAACTTAGCCCCACCGAACCGAACTTTTTCTTCGTTCCGAAGGATACCACATCCGCACAGGAGTACGAGGCTTTCTTGTCTTGCTCGCAAGTCTTCCACGTTTTTGGAAATGGCATAGGGACAGATCGAGATGCCCTTTTCTATGATTTCGATCTGGATGCACTGAGTAACCGCATGCAGTTCTTCTTTACCCCTGCTGCTCTTGAGAACCCATTCGCTCAACAATACAGAATTGAGGACTCGTCCAGCTACAAGATACTATCCAGAAGACAGGCGGCGAAGTTCTCGTCTTCCTGCTTGCGCCAATGCATCTACCGCCCGTTCGATTTCAGGTGGCTCTACTACGACGCGCGTCTTGTGAGCCGAGCGGGCTTTGATGTAATGCAGCACATGGCAGCGTCCAATGTCGCGCTACTTTTGACCCGTCAAGTTACGGGTCGGGAGTTCCACCACGTTTTTGTCTCCCGGCATCTGGTCGATCGTGATCCGCTGTCTTTGATTACCAGGGAAAGGACGCAAGTCTTCCCACTCTACCTCTATCCTGCTGCCGATGAACTGGACGCTTTGGCTGGCCGCCGTACGAACATCAACCCCGCGTTCTTGAAGGCGCTGGCGGAAAAGTTGGGACTTGCGCAGGCCGGACCGTACGGGTTACCGCATGGTTTGACGCCTGAAGACATCTTCCACTATGCCTACGCCGTTTTTCACTCACCGACCTATCGCACGCGATACGCCGAGTTCCTTAAGATTGACTTCCCGCGTCTGCCGCTCACGGGCAATCGGGATTTGTTCTTCCGGCTGGCCGCCTTGGGCGGGGACCTTGTCGCCCTTCACCTCATGGAATCGCCGAAACTGAATGACCTGATTACCGAGTTTCCGGTGAAGGGAACGGATACCGTCGAGAAGGTTCAGTACATCGAAAAGGATGGGCGCGTCTGGATTAACCCAACGCAGTACTTCGGGGGCGTGCCGGCGGCGATCTGGAATTTCCACATCGGCGGCTACCAGGTGTGCGAAAAATGGCTGAAGGATCGTAAGGGCCGAAAACTGACCTACGAAGACACCCGCCACTACCAGAGAATCGTTGTGGCCCTGAATGAAACCATCCGCCTGATGACAGAAATCGACGATGTCATCAGACAGCACGGCGATTGGCCATCCGCGTTTTCAGGGAACAAACCCATCTTTCAAGAAGATGCACTCAAGAACTTTCCATGGGACCGGGGTTAAGCGCGGCATCGGCTTTCGTATGATGCGAGAATTGGGATTGGAACGTCGATATAATCGGCGCTTTTATTGTTCTTTGTGTATACGAACGCTCCTCCATGAACGGGTTTGAATCCGCATTGTTCAAGCACTTTTTCGAGTGTGCCCCTCTCAAAACATGAGATAGCGAAGGCCGTAACCGCTTCGACAAGGTTGTTTTTTGCCTCTTCCTCAGTTTCTCCTTGAGAGACAATGTCAAGGATGGTACAGGAAGAAATATAAACATCCTTTTTCTTTATAATCCTTGTCGGAAGGTGCATGTTGAATTGAACGACTCCGGGTGTTTTCATTGACTTCTTTCCCCTTTCCATTCAGCGAATTCAAGCTCAAATTGTTCTGGAGATTCTTTCGGTGATAATGCTTTATGATAGGCTCTATGCATAAGACCGGGGGCTATAGGATGATCGGTTGCGTGTATCATATAATACATGACTCGACCACGATCCTCTCTTGAATAGATCGGCCAAGGCACGACGGATTCATAATGCAGCTCATCTTTTATACGGGAAGCAACAAACTTCGCACGTTTACAGTTCTTCATGCCTCTTAATGCGCTCCAGCCGCTGTTTCCCCACCAATTTTCCAATATCATTTCGTTTTTCACGGCAGCAATTGATCGATCCAGCCATGCCGCTGTAAGGAAATAAAAGAGCTCTATCTTAAACCCGTTTTTTTTATATCCCGCTAAAGTTATAAGGCTATTCCAGTGGCACTCAAAAGTGCGCTGATCCAGAAGACAGAATGTCGCTTCTTTTTCTCTAATCGGATTTGTGGCCAGTACATTAGGAATGAGCTCGTTAAAGTCACCGGGATAAATTTCTATTTTCCTCTTAAGACGAGGGTCTGACTCATTGACGATTTCGGTTTTCAAGGCTTCCAGTTTTGATATTTGGGTAGGATCTTTTTCAAAAAGATAAAAATTCTTGAACCATCGAGGTTTGCTTTCGAGAACAAGCTTTGCCGACCACATTCCTGGTTTATCGGGTTCTTGGGGACCGGAAAAACCATCGATATAGGTCCCATGCTTAGTTATAAGAACAAAATAGTATAAATAACACTCAATTAATTTAGCTTTATTTTCCGTCCAAATTGGATTTCTCAGCTGTTTAAATTCTTTCTCTCGTGTCGATTCTGGAGGGAGATCGAACAACGTGGGCTGATTTTCCAAATTACACCTCTGAGCGTTAATTTAAATTAGGAATATCGTTCCATATCCTTCCTTGAAAATCTCTGCCAGCCTTCTTTTTCCCTACTTTTAATAATTTTATGGAACTGTTCCCCATAGAATCGGGAAGATAAATCTGATTTTTGGAATGGAATGAACCGTTATCGGGGGGACGCCAGCTGCCCCATTGCTTGAAATGGAAGAGAACATTGAATGTCTGACATTGTTCTTGAATACTCTGTATCCATAGTGGATTCATTGGGCGGGCGTGGGGCCCACTTTCACCACCGACAATTACCCAATGGATTGATTCCTTTTTTCTCAGCCAAGGCGTAATATCTATTGGCCCTAAAAGAGGTTCACATGAAAGAAATCGGACAGAAGCCTTGTGTCTTATTAATTCAGGGATTCGCTTCCTTGCTGCCTGTTGATTCTCTACGGTTGTTCCGAGCCACACATTTGCAGGTAAAGTTGACTTCCAGGGTATCATCTTAGAAATATTTTCCGGTCTTTTGCTCAATAAAAGCCAATCAAGGCATTGCGTTTTTTCGATGATACCCCATAGGCGGTCTCGCCAGAAACGTAGTTCATCCCGTTCTTCAAATACATCAGCCATAGAAGCGCAAAAGACCCTTCTGCGAATACGATGTTTTGATGCCTCTTTGTCCCATATAAAAGGATCGGTCCAATGATCTTCTCCAAAAAATCTTCTTTCCGTCGAGTCGCCCCATAATTCCTTGCCGATTCGTTTAGACCATGTTTCGGCATAGCAATATTTACATGCATCCGAGATCTTCGTACATCCCCACCAAGGATTAAAGGTGTGGTGTGTCCATTCGATTGATGAATTTTTACCCATATAACTGATAAATCCTATTCAGTGAACCTCCCCGCGGCAAGCCGCGGGGCATCTTTAGCGCAGCTTGAACTCAGGCTGCGCAGGCTCTTGCGAAAATCCGCAATCGCCTATGCGGATAAGGGGAACGTTCCACTTCCCCTTATAACCCCTTCGGTAAGGCATGCATTCATCCCCGCGGCAAGCCACGGGGTATTTTGCAAAGAATTTTCATAAATCATTTAATAAAGACCGGCCGAGATTTACGTCGGGCTGGTCTTTTGTGTTTACGGTGGTGCATGGATCTATCTCCTTCAGAGATTATGATTTTGTCTTCCATGCCAATATCTATTGTAAACGACTACAATTTTTTTGCTTTATACGCCTTTTTTAAAAAATATTCAAAGGAAAAGAACATTTACGAGAAACGATTCAGTCTCGAGTGGGGGGGGTATGTAATTTTCACTGGACTCGGAGAAAGATTTGAGATATACGGAAGGCCATGAGCAATGGCATGGTCATCCAGGGGCGTTTACTAAGCAGCGACGATATCGATATCGTTCGAGAGATAATTGTTTCCAATCCATCCTGGAGACGGACACGCATATCTCAGGAAC
>JAURXV010000092.1 GCA_030654195.1 Syntrophales bacterium
CGACGCCATGCCCAGGGAGGATCAGCAGCTCTTCGTGAAGACCGGCCTGGAAGTGGCCAAATTCCAGCGCAAGATCAACCGCGACGCCGAAGAGGCGAAGCTGCAGGACATGGCTAAAAAAGGTGTGACCGTGACTCGCGATGTGGACCGCGAAAGCTTCAAGAAGGCGATGGCGCCGGTCTACAGCGAATTCAGCGCACAGTTCAGCAAGGCCGAGATCGAAACCATCATGAATGCGAAGTAATCACCGGAAGGGCGCCCTTCTGAATGTTTTCAAAAAGGGCGCCCTTTCTCATTCTCCGGGGGAGTGGCGTCATGCGCGTACTGCAACGGTTCAACGAATTTCTGGTGACGGCGGGAAGCTGGGGGACGATCCTGTTCATGGCCGTCATCGCCGTCGTCATCCCGTATGAAGTGGTCGGACGCTACGTGTTCCAGAAAATGACCATCTGGTCCGGCGAGGTTTCGACCTATTCCCTTGTCTGGGCCTCGATGCTGGGCGGTGCGGTGGGCTTGAAAAAGGGCTACATGGTCAGCATGACGTCGGTGGTGGAATCGGTTCCGCCGGCCGTGGCCAGGGCGCTGAAGCTGGCGAGTTACCTCTGCGCGCTGTTTTTCTTCGGTGCGATGTTCGGTTACGGTCTCTTCCAGACCCTGTATAATGCGAAACAGACCTCGCCGGCCATCGGCCTTGTGATGAGTATCCCCTACGCCGCGCTTCCGACCGGTTTCCTCATCATGTTCTTTCTCACGCTGGAGGAATTCCTGATTTTCCTCGGCCTGGGTCCGAAAGGAGAAGGCCGATGATCGTCTTCCTGACCACCTTTGTCGGGCTGTTGTGCCTCTCCGCCCCCATCATTGTGGCCCTGGGCGGCTGCTCCCTGGTCTACGCCCTGGTCAGCAGCAGCATGCCGGTGACCACGCTGATTCAAACCATCTTTGGCGGCCTGGCGACCTTTCCGCTGCTCGCCATTCCGCTGTTCATGCTGGCCGGAAATCTCATGAACGAGGGGGGCATCACGCAGGATCTGGTTCGCTTCGCCCGCCTGCTGCTGGGGCACGTCCGCGGCGGGCTGGGGCATGCCACGATTCTTGCCTGCGCGATATTTGCGGCGATCTCCGGGGCCGCGGTGGCAACCGCCGTGGCCATCGGCATGGTGATGATCCCGGCGATGAAAAAAGCCGGATATGAAGAGGACGTGGCCGCCGCGCTGACCTGCACGGCCGCCTGCATGGGGCCCATCATCCCGCCCAGCATCCCGTTCATCATTTACGGCGTCACCGCCAATGTTTCGATCGGCGCACTGTTTATAGGCGGCGTCTTTCCCGGCCTGCTGCTGGGCATCGCCCTGATGATATACATATACATCCTGGCCATCAGACGCAAATACCCTCTGGACACGAAGGCCCCCTTGAAGGACGTTTTGATTGCCGCCTGGAAGGCGGTTCCCGCCCTGTTCATGCCGGTGCTGATCCTGGGAGGCATACTCAGCGGCATGTTTACCCCCACCGAGGCGGCCGGCGTTGCGGTGGTCTATTCGTTGCTCGTGGGGATGATCGTCTACCGGAAACTGGGCTTCAGGAATCTTCCCAAGGTCTTTCTGAGGGCCGGGCTGGAATCGGGGATGGTGATGATGCTGATCGCAATGTCGGAGCCATTTGCGTGGATCGTCGCGGTGGACCGGATCCCCCAGCTTCTGATCGACTGGATCTCCACCCTGACGACATCGCCCTGGCTGATCCTGCTGTTCGTCAACATCTTTCTGCTCCTTCTCGGGATCCCGATGGAGACCGCCCCCGCCCTGGTCATCGTTACCCCGGTGCTGGCGCCCATTGCCGCCCATCTGGGGATCGACCCGGTGCACATGGGCGTCGTCATCTGCCTGAATCTTGTCCTGGGGTTGATCACGCCGCCCGTGGGCGCGGTGCTCTTTGCGGTCTGCGGCGTCACGGGAATGTCCCTCGACCACCTCAGCCGGGCGATCTGGCCGCCGTTTCTGGTCTCCCTGGCGGTCCTGGCCGTCGTGACCTATGTGCCATGGCTGAGCACGTACCTGCCCAGGCTTTTTATGGGCCGCTGAAAATCGCCCGACGACCCATCATCCTCAAGCCCCATTGCACAATTCTGAAGGATGGCACCCACTTCGTCCCGAATCTCTTTTGCAGACACTCTCTCGCGGATCTGCCCGGCGCCCAGCGGGGTCAATTCCAGAATGTTGCAATGCGTTTGGGAGACCCCTTCGTAACAAGGGGTCGCCACGATTACGATCCCTCTCGCCTTGACGTCCGTTACCGGCCCTGCGGATGGAGCGGCGTGGGCTGAATCCAGCGGTCTTTGTCCCCTTCGTAGAACCACTTGTCCGGGAAACCGCGGTGGCGGATGAAGATGGGATTCTCCGCCCAGCGGATCAGATCCTCGTAGGCCTGGTGAATCTTCCGGAACATCGACGCGTTGCCCCCGAGATCGGGGTGGTGGATCTTGACTTGATGCCGGTAGGCGTCTCGGATGATCTTCCGGAGTTCGGGGGAATCGAGATTCGACTTTTCCAGATTGAGATAGACCAGGGAGGCCGGTCTGACGTCCGGCGTGTGAATGATCGGCGGCTTAACGGTCTGCGGCGGCACGCGGTTCCGGACGGCCCGATCGAGGACGTGGAGTGTGGCGAAATACCGTTTCTTCGTCCGCCGCTGCTCCGCCCACCAAGTCTCACCCAGAATGTCCGCCATCCGGCTGAAGTCTTCGCCCGGATTCCTGCCCGGCGTCCTCGGGTAGAAGAAGCTGCGGATCTCCTTCTGGCCGCGGGGCAGGAGGTCCATGACGATCAGCAGATCGGAAAAGTAGAAGGTGGCGTACCGCGTGTTCAGCGCCTGGAGAAGGCCGCAGCGCATGTCGAGCCGCTGCCGGAGCTTCTGGCGGCAGTCGAGAGAACAGTATCGTTTCCGGCCGATATTCTCCGTTGTCCCGCAGGAGAGGCACCGCTTCGGTTCTTTTACGTCAGCAACGGGGACGGGCAATGCATTCATGGCTTTCTTCATCCTACCATCCGCCGCGGTGGCCCTTTCCGCGCTCACCGTCGAAAAATTGCGTGGCTACCCTACCACAGGATACAGAAGAAAGGAAAGCGTGATCTATAATCGATCTCCATATTTCTCTTGACAAAATGGTTCCTTTTCGATACGGAGACATTTATTCGGGGTTCTTTCATTAAACCATTCCAGCGATTCTTCAATCTCTATCCCCCGAAGAAAGGAGGTGATACGGTCGGGAGCCTCTCATCCTTTTGAATCCACTCCATTTGCACCATGATTATATCAACCCTTGTAAACTACCACCGACCTTTTCGGTGGCTTTGAAAAGCGGCAAGACTTCGGACAATGTCCTTCGCCTTGCCTGACAAGGATTGAAACGACTCTTTTCAAATCTTGTTCACCAACAATGTTGGTTCACGCCCCACCCCTGACTACGTCAGGGGGTTAGTTAAAGACTTAAAAAGGAGGGACCTATGGTAAACGAGAAAAAGAAAGAAGAAGTTCGTGGGACCGTTGAGTTCCTGAAGGACTGGGGTGATGGCATGACCCGCTGGACAGAGCGATGGATCCCCGACGCACTGGTCATTGTCATCATTTTGAGCCTGGTTACCTACATCTTCGCACTCATCTGGGGATTCAAGCCGGAGGTCGGCCTCGGCAGCCGGGCTTATGAATCGATTCAGGCATGGGGAAAGGGATTCTGGGAATTACTCGCCTTCGCCATGCAGATGTGCCTGATCATGATGACAGGCTATATTCTGGCATGCTCCCCCCCCGTCCGGCGGCTGCTCGACGGACTTTCGGGCTGGGCCAATCCCGAAAAACCCTGGCAGGCCATTCTCGTCATGTCCCTTTTCTCAATGATCATGGCCTGGCTCAACTGGGGATTGAGCCTCATTGCAAGCGCCATGTTGGCCCTCTTCATCGTGAAGAGAAATCCAAAGGTCGATTATCGTCTGCTTGTCGCCGCCGCCTACCTCGGTCTGGGCTGCACCTGGCACGCGGGGCTCTCCGGTTCTGCCACATTGCTCGTGGCAACCCCCGATAACTTCCTGATCAAGGGGAAATTGCTCGATGCGACCATCCCTGTGGCCAATACGATCTTTCATCCCTTCAACCTGATCCTGACGGTCATCATTATGGTTGCGATCACCATCCTGATGGCCCTAATGCATCCCAGACCGGAGAAAACCTATGTCGTAAAGCCCGAACTGATGGATCAACTCAAGCTTTACGAAGCCCCTCCTAAACCCGCCAAATGGGAAAGCCCTTCCGACTGGATGAACTGGTGGCCGGGATTCAACCTCATCGTCTTCATCGGCGGACTGATCTGGTTGATCTGGCACTTCTCCACCAAAGGCCTGGACCTGAACCTCAACGTGGTCAATTTTGCCATGCTCATGCTGGGAATTCTATTCCACTGGAGGCCCTGGTCATTCCTGAAGGCCACTGAGGATGCGGGGAAGGCCGTCTGGGGGATCGTTATCCAATTTCCCTTCTATGCCGGGATTCTCGGGCTCTTCAAATTCACACTTCTTTCCACGGTATTCACCCAGGCTTTCGTGGCGATCTCGACCCCGCAGACCTTCCCCCTTTTCGTCTATTGGTATGGAGGAATTCTCAACTATCTCATTCCGTCCGGAGGGGGTGAGTGGGCGGTGGTGGCGCCTTACATCATTCCCGCGGCAAAGCAACTGGGCGTCGGAATGGGAACGACCGTCGTTACCTTTGCCTGGGCAGATATGATGACCGACATGATCCAGCCCTTCTGGGCCATTGCCATGCTGGCCGTGGCGAAATTGCATTTCAGGGATATCATGGGCTATCTGCTCATGGTCTTCTTCGTCTATTTCATCATCACCTCCCTCGCGTTCCTCTTCTTCATTCCCAACTGGTAACCAAAAAGGCCTGTCCCCGGAATGGGGACAGGCCTTTCGCATACTTGCAATCCCCGATTGCCACGTCGAACATTTTCGACTATCCTACCGCTCGAAAATAGGGCGCTCCGAATTACGGAAACGTTCGCCGGACGGATCGTCCGCAGCGCGGCTGCCGTCATCGTCCCCCCGGGGACGACGAGATAAAAGGATTTTATCTTTCTCCCGTTTTATGTTAGCCATAAAAAGGATTTAAAAGATACAGAGCTGATAGACGCGGCCGGGTGGGGAGGAGCATGGTAGAAAATTTTGTCGGCGGCTTGTCCGCCTACCTGCAGGAGTCGGTTTTCCTGTCCTTTCTGGCCGTTTATCTCGGAGGGGTGCTGATCAGCTTCACCCCGTGCATCTACCCGGTCATCCCGATCACCGTCGCCTTCATCGGCGCCCGCGGCGGCTCGAAAGGCCGGTCGTTCTTTCTCTCGCTGATTTACGTGCTGGGCATGGCCGTCACCTACACGATTCTCGGCGCCTTCGCCGCGCTTTCCGGAAAGCTGTTCGGCCAGATTCAGAGCAACCCCTGGACCTATTTCGTTATCGGAAATATATGCATTCTCATGGGGTTGTCGATGTTCGATGTCTTCGCCCTCTCCGTCCGGACACCGGCCTTCATCGCAAGGGTGCAGTCTAAAAAAAGGATGGATGGCATCGCCGGCGGTTTTTTGGTGGGGGCGGCCTCGGGCCTGATCATGGGTCCATGCACGGCGCCGGTCCTCGCCGTGATCCTCAGCTACGCGGCGACCCGACAGAATGTGGCCTTTGCCTCCGCGCTGATGTTCGTCTTCGCATTTGGAATGGGGACCCTGCTTATTCTGGCCGGGACGTTTGCCGGTCTCCTGGCCGGCATCCCCAAGTCCGGTGCATGGATGGTCCGAATCAGCCGGCTGTTCGGCTGGATACTGCTGGGAGCGGGAGAATATTTTCTGATCCATGCCGGAATGCTCTGGTTTTAATGAACAACGGAGAACAGATGGTTTATACCGATGGTTGGAAAAAATTCCTGATGGTTGCAGCCCTGACGGTTGCATGCCATCTCTTGATCCCGGCGGAGGCCGGGTCGGCGCCGAAGCCGCGTGAAGCCGCGAAAACGGCCATCGCGGAGAAGGCCCCGGACTTTGTCCTCAAGGACCTGAATGGCCGGAGATACCGTTTGAGCGATTTCAAGGGGAAACAGCCGGTCCTGATCATCTTCAGCACAACCTGGTGCCCCTCCTGCAGAGAGGAGATCCCCCATTTCAAATCGATCCATGCGACCTATGCAAAGCGGGGGCTGGAAATTGTCAATGTCGACATCCAGGAATCGCAGGAGAAGGTGGCCAAATTCACAGCCAGGTACGGGCTTCCCTACCGCGTGGTCCTGGACGAAGACGGCGACGTAAGCGGCATCTATGACATCCGGGGCGTCCCATCGATGGTCCTTATCGACAAAAACGGGAACATCCTCTGCCGTCAATGCCGGGAAATAGAGCCTCTGCTGGAGACGATCCTGAAAAAGAAGTGAGGTGGAAAAGTCTTCATGGCGTCATCGGAGAAGAATGAACTCGGCCTGCAGGCGGAAAACCGGCATCTGAAGGAGATGGTCGGCGCCCTGCGCGAACAGATGGAGAAGATGCGGATCGACGAGCAGGAGCGGCTCCAGCACGCCTTGGCGGCGGCCAACGAAGAGAACGGCCAGCTCAAAAACATGATCTCCGCCCTCCGGGATGAATTGGAGCGCCGGAAGATAGAATCCGAAGAGAGATGCCACGCCATCGAACATGCCGCCCGCGACGACGCGAAGCAGCTTCAGGAGATGATCCGGACGCTGAGAGAAAAACTGGAAGACCATGAAAAAAGATAATCCTCTGAAAAAACCGGCCGCGGGTCAGGAGCGGCGCCGGAAGAGCGGCGAAGCGGAACTTCTGCTCGACATCTCCAAGACGATCGCGGCGTTCGAGACGCTGGATGAGATCCTGAAGAGCCTGGTCGAGATCACGACCCGGGAGCTCAGGGCCGACCGGGGCACCATCTTTCTCAACGACAGCGAAACGGGCGAACTCTACTCCCGTGTCGCCGAGGGGAATTTCCAGCGCGAGATCCGGATCCTGAGCAACACCGGCGTCGCCGGTCACGTTTTCACCAGCGGGGAAGGGGTCATCGTGCACAACGCCTACAAAGACCCCCACTTCAACCGGTCCATCGACGAACAGACCGGCTACGTCACGAAAACGATCCTCTGCGTCCCCATCCGGACGCTCAAGGGAGAGATCATCGGCGCCGCCCAGGCCCTGAACAAAAAAAAGGGCCTTTTCACGAAGTCCGATCAGAAACTTCTGGAATCGATGACCACACAGGCCGCAATCGCATTGCAGAGCACCCAGTTCGTCGAACGGATGAAACAATTCCGCCGGAAGGAGATGGAGTTTTTCAACGTCGTCTCCGAGGTGACCGCCGAGATCGATTTGGGCGCCCTTTTACAGAAGGTGATGTCCGAGGCGACACGGATGCTGAACGCCGAGCGGGCCACACTCTTCCTCAACGACGAGAAGACGAACGAACTCTTCTCCAAGATCGGGCTGGGGCTGGCGGCGACGGAGATCCGCCTGCCGAACCACCTCGGGATCGCAGGGGCGGTCTTCACCTCCCGGGAGACGGTGAACATCCCGCACGCCTACGCCGACCTGCGCTTCAATCCCGCCTTCGACAAAAAAACGGGATTCTTCACCCGCTCCATCCTCTGCGTCCCGGTGATCAACAAGAACGGGAAGATCATCGGAGTGACCCAGGTGTTGAACAAGCGGAGCGGCCCCTTCACCGCGGAGGACGAATCGCGATTGAGGGCCTTCACCGCGCAGGTCTCGATCGCGCTGGAGAACGCCAAGCTCTTCGACGACGTCCAGAACATGAAAAACTACAGCGAGAGCATGCTGGAGAGCATGTCCAACGGCGTGATCACGCTGAACGAGGACGGGAAGATCGTCACCTGCAACGCCGCCGGTCTCCGGATCCTCCAGCTTGCCCCCGAGGCGATCCTGAAGCAGAAGGCCGCCGATTTCTTCACCGGCGCCAACGGCTGGATCATCGAAAAGATCCGGCATGTCGAGGAATGCGGAAAGCCGGACGTCATCATGGACGTGGAGGCGGAATTCGCGGGAACCCGGATCTCCGTGAACCTGACGCTGCTGCCGCTCGTCAGCACCGCGAAGAAGAAGCTGGGCTCGATGATCATCATCGACGACATCACCAGTGAAAAGCGGATGAAATCGACCATGTCCCGCTACATGGATCCGGGGCTGGCCGATCAGATCCTCGAGGGCGGCGAGGAGATCCTGGGCGGCAAGAACACCGTGGCGACGGTCCTCTTCTCCGACATCCGGGGCTTCACGACGCTGACCGAGGAACTGGGGGCGCAGGGGACGGTCTCGCTGCTGAACGAATACTTCACGATCATGGTGGACTGCATCCAGAAAGAGGGGGGAATGCTGGACAAGTTCATCGGGGACGCGATCATGGCCGCCTTCGGGGTTCCGATCCCGCATGAAGACGACGAAGACCGGGCCGTCCGGGCGGCAATCGGCATGATCCGGGCACTGCACGTCTGGAACCGCCAGCGCGTCGCCGAGGGGAAAAAGCCGGTCGGGATGGGCATCGGCCTCAATACGGATACGATCGTCTCCGGGAACATCGGCTCGCCGAAACGGATGGACTACACGCTGATCGGCGACGGCGTGAACCTCGCCTCCCGTCTGGAGAGTCTCTGCAAACAGTACCATGCGAGCATCCTGATCAGCGAAAACACCGTCCGGCGTCTGAAGGGAACCTACCGGATCCGCGAGGTGGACCGTGTGCAGGTCAAGGGAAAGACAGAGAGCGTCGGGGTCTGTGAGGTTCTCGACTATCACACCGAAGAGAGCTACCCCAATCTGATGGATGTGGTAAACCACTTCCGGGATGGCCTGACCCTCTACCGCCGGAGGGAGTGGGAGAAGGCTATTTCCAGATTCAACGAGGCCCTCCGCCTGAACCCGGATGAGAATCTTTGCGGGATGTATATCGAGCGTTGTATCCTTTTCCGGGATGAGCCGCCGGGCGACGACTGGGACGGCGGCTGGATCATGAAAACAAAATAACCATGGAACCATGGGGTCAGGTCTTGGGATTTGAATTTCTGAAATTCAAATCCCAAGACCTGACCCCATCAAGCAGGAGGTGACATGAGCGTACTCATTCATTTGTCCATGTTCCCAACCGACAAGGGGACGAGCGTCAGCCCCTATGTCGCAAAATCCGTGCGAATCATCCGGGAGAGCGGCCTCCCGTACAAGCTGGGCCCGATGAGCACGGCCGTCGAGGGGGAGTGGGAGGAGGTCATGGGGGTGGTGGATCGCTGCTTCAAGGAGCTCCGGAAGGAGTGCGGCCGGATCTACATGACGGTCCAGGCCGACTACCGCGAGGGGGCGGTAAACCGGATTGAGGGGAAGATAAAATCGGTGGAAGAAAAGCTTTAGGTTCTTTTTTATGGGGGACAGATTTCAAATCTGTCCCCCATAAGGCTGTTTTCAGGCGCTGGGAAGGGCGGGTTGCTCCTCCTTTTCCTCTTCGCCCCCCTTGAGATACTGCCGGACCTTGCGCCGCATGGACTCGGGAAGCTTGATGCCGATCGCGTTCAGGCGCTCCTCGTATTTGTGGAAAGAGCGGACGTGCTGTGAGGTGGTCACGAAGATTCGGAAATAGGAGCGGATGCTCCCCTCCAGCTCCTGGCGGTAGTCCATGTCCTGATTGAGGAGGTCCTCGATCGGGGCGATGACCCGGTAGTTGATGGGGCGGCAGACCGAACGGTAGCTCACGAACCGTTGCGTCGTCTCGCACTCGTAGTTCTTTTCCCGGATGCTCTTCTCCACCTGGTTTAAATCGACGCAATCGAGGATCTCCACCTTGAATCTGGGGACACCTTGCTGCAAGGTGTCCCCGATCATGGCCTCCGCCTGACGGTAGCGTTCGCACTGGTCGAAGCCGCTCGTGCAGCCCGATTCGCACCGCAGGTAGAGGATGAAGTCGATGTCGGAGCTCTCCTCGGAGAGGCCGATATTCACCGAACCCAAAACATCCATCGCAATGTCGTCTCCGATCTTGTCCTCCATCAGGAGCGCCACCTGTTCCAGCATGTCCAGCCGCTCATCCGTTTCATGGGTCTGGAACATCCGGTAGAACTGCTTGATCTCGTTGTAGAGCTTGATCTCCGGGATATGGGTATACTCCGGAGCCTTCGTATCGTAATTCTCCCGCCGGCGGAAGGCGCCGTGCCGCTCGCGATCGATGACCTGCTCCACCCACCGGCCGTCCCGCACGAAATGGTCGGCGATATCGTAGATCCGCTCCGCGACGATTTTCTTCAGGATCACCTTGACGATCCGGTTCTCCTCGATCTCGACGGCATAGAAGAATCCGCCCTCGTAAACCTCCGCGGTGATGTCGGTGACCTCGCCGAAGTTGGACGGGTTCAGAAAGATGGTGTTCTCCGCAACCTGAAAGCCGCAGGCCGCGTGGATGTGGCCGGAGAGAGAGAGGATGACGGGGTTGTTGTCGCAGAAGGAGCGCAGCGTCGGAGAACCGGAGGGGCCGGTCGAGGGGACGCCGTCATGAATGCCGTGGGGGGGCTGGTGGGTCACGATGATGTCCGGCTTCACCGCCTTGAAGAAGCGGTACATCTCGTTGTGCTTTTCATCCACCCCGAACCCCGCCTGGTACTTCACGATGTAGCGCTCCGGGATCCCGGCCGTCCAGACGTCCGCCCCGCCGTAGCCCGCGATTCGGAGCTGGTCGAGCTGATACCAGTGGAGGTGGAGGTCCTGCTCGTGCAGGGAGGTGTACTTGAGGTCCATGTCGTAGTTGCCGGGGAGGCAGAAGACACGGGAGTTCTGCTTCAGGGAGACGATGTTCTCCAGGACCTTGTATTTCTGCTGCATGACCCGCCGCGCCCGGATCGTGTACTGCTGGTAGGTCGTCCCCTGCCGCTGCGTCGTCTCCGGGATGTCGGGACCTTCGAGGAGCTCGTCGACGAAATCCTCGATCCCCATGTCGGCCTTTCCCATCCGCCCGCGCAAGCCGTGGAAGTAGGTCTGGAGTTCGTGATAGCGGATGGCCATCCCCATGTTGTAGAAGGGAATGTCGATCAGGTCGCCGGAGATAACGTAGGCGTCGGCGACCGTTTCGAACAGCAGGGTCTTGACCTTCTCGAAGGCGCCGTGGATGTCGGCCGCATAGATCAGCTTCATGCCCGTTCCCACTCGATATGCCAGGAGAAATCACAGCGACCTCCCTGGCCCCCATGTTCTTGCCCTCTCCGTGCAGCAGAGGAGCGGCTAAAAGAAAAACGCTTTATCGACATCACGACCGTTTGGGGACGATTTCGACCCAGTAGTCGTCCGGATCGTGGATGAAGTAAATCCCCATCTTCTCGTTTTCATGGCAGATACAGCCCATCTTCTCGTGCAGGGCATGGGCAGCGGCGAAATCGTCGGCAACCAGCGCCAGGTGGAATTCGTTGTCGCCGAGGTTGTAGGGTTCCTTTCGGTCCCTCATCCAGGTCAGCTCGAGCTGATGGCCGGTCTCGCCGTCACCGAGGAAGACGAGGATGAAGCTCCCGTCGGCGGCCTCTTTCCTCCGGACCTCTTTGAGCTGGAGCGCCTCCTGGTAGAATCGCACGCTCTTTTCCAGGTCGAGGACATTGAAATTGTTGTGGGCAAACCGAAATTTCATTGTTTTTTCTCCTTTCAACGATTATTCGATGCTCATGAGCGACTGCCAGCGTTCCCACTCCGTTTCCCGCGGAAGGCGCAGCTTCGCCAGCAGATTCACGATGGCCGGCTCGTTGAAACGGAGGTAGGGGTTGATCTTTCTCTCCTCGGCCAGCGTGGAGAAGACGTGCTTCGGATCGTAACCCCGGAGGAAGGCGCCGATTGCCCGGTTTCCCGGTTCAAGTCGCCTCGCAAAGGCCATGGAGGCCTTCACGTAATCGTGTCCGGCGTAGACAATGGTCTCGTCGGGAAGCTCCATCAATTTCCGGATGGAATTGTAGAAGCCTTCGAGATCGCCCGAGAAGCAGTTCCCGATCGTCCCGTTGAAGAGGGTGTCGCCCCCGAGCAGGACTTTATCGATATGGAAAGAACGAGACTCCTCCGTATGGCCGGGGGTATGGATGATCCGGATCTTGCCCCCGTCCAGGGAAATCTGTCTGCCGTCCGTCAGATCCGCCCCGCTCAGGAGGCGGGCGTTCGTGGCCGCAAGCAGGGCATCATTGCCGCTCGTGTGATCCTGGTGGTCATGGGTGTTGGCGACATACTTCAGGGTAAGCCGATGCTCTCCGAGAAAGGCAAGGATCCCGTCCGCGGCGCCGCCGTCGACGGTCATACCGCTTTCCGTTCCGTAAACCAGATATCCGAGATTGTCGGCGCCGTAACGAAACTGTTTAACCTTGAGCATGAGAATACCTTACGTGGCGTGTTTACGGAGATGACAGGGGGGGGCGGAACCCAGCCCTATGGTCTATGGACTATATAGATTCGAAAATAATATTCAAGTTTTTTTCTTCGCCCATTACGTTGACGTTACCGTGTCCGTCAAGGAAAGTTTCGTTGCCGGATCACCTGTGGGAGGTTGTCGAATGTTTTTTGATTTTCATCAAATATGGTTAGAGGAAGATTAAGGAGAAGATAATCGTGTCAAATGTTTTACAACCTTCCCTACCAGATCTGAATTATCTCCCCTTGCCCGGGAGAGGTCAACGAACTTTTGATAGTGAAACATAGCCTCCGGGAGGTTTTCAAACTTTTCCAACATCATAGCCAGATTATAATGGGTTGCGGGATGTCCTGCGTCAATGGCCAGAGCCTTGCGAAATACCTCTATTGCCTCCTGGGTCTTATTCTGCTTTTTGTAGATCAACCCGAGGATGTTATACACCTCTAAATCGTTGGGATCGAGAACAATAGCCAATCTGGACTCCGAGGTGGCAGACTCTAAATCACCCTTGAGATAAAGGGCTGTTGCCAGATTGGAACGGGCCTTCTTATATTGAGGATCGAGCGTGATAGCCTTCCGATATTCTGCTATGGCCATCTCCAACCTTCCCAGATCTTTGTACACTACCCCCAGGTTATTGTGTGCCTCCACATGCGAAGGGGCGAGGGAAAGAACCTTTTCATATTCTTCCTTAGCCTCTTTTAGTTTACCTTCCCCTTGATAGAAAACACCCAGGTTAAAGTGATAGATGGACGATTGGGGAGGATTGAGCTCGATGGGTATCTGTTCGGGAGGTTTATCTTTTTTCGCATCCGGGTTCTCGAGAGACTCTTTGGGGGGAGGCGATATTTTGACGTAGGTCTTTAACTGTGGCTGCCTTTTGGGTGGTTCAGGCTTAATTTCCTTTTGTGGTATATTCTGGACAGGCGTTTCTTTCCTGGCTATTTTAAGAGGAGAAGATGTCTCACGAACTGGATCATTGGGGGGTTTAGGTTTCTGTAACTCCATCACAGGTGGAGCTTTTCTCGGTTCACTGCCGGTATCTGACTTGACTATCTTCGGGGTCTCCAGATTCTCCTGGTCGTTGTATCTTACCTCCTCTCTTACTGGCGTCTTTGTTACTGGCGTCTTTGGTGACAAAAGTAATACGGTAACAAGGAAAAAAATTAACCCACCCCCAATCCCCACAAGGGACAGGATTTTAAAAAGAGAGAGTCTTCTCTTCTCTGCAACATTTACCGGGGATAGAATAGTGGCTATTTTAAAACCCCTGTCCCCTTCGACATTATCCGTTTTTGCCTTTTTGGCCCTTTTCAATGCCTCAAGAATGACGCTCATTTTTCACTACCGCTGCCTCGGGATACTCTTTTAATACCCCTTTTATTTCTAATTCTTTCAACACTTTACTGGTAGCATCTTCACTTTTGAATTTTCCCAGGAGGAGGCGATACCAGATTCCCTTCCCGGGAGTATCTACCCGCATAATGTAAGCCTCATATCCCTGTCTGTTCAGTTCTTTAGCCATAAGGAGAGCCAATTCCTCACGCGGGTACGATACTAAATGAATACTGTAAGAATAAGGGACATCCAACTGTTTCGTCTTGCCGTCCATGCTCTCTCCTGCAGGCAGAGGTTGGACTGAGCTAGTTCCGGCAGGGGGTACGGCATTTTCCGGTACGGAGATTTCTTTTAATTTTGTACCATCAGATAACCCTGGTTTGAATAAAGGTATGACGAAAGGAAGCTTAAGGTTAACCCTCTCCGAAAGGATTACGAGGAGAGTTAAAAAAAGGAGAAAGGCAAGGACAGGATAGACCAACCTTTTAAGGGGGGGAAAGGCAAACCGGGGAGGAAAAACCTCTTCACCTCCCAGGCTTTCTATTGCCCTCTTAACAATCTCAGGAGTAATGTGATATGTTTGTTTACTGTACCCTCCAAGTAAAGCCCTATCGGATATAAGGTTGATAAGTCGGGGGATTCCTTTAGAACGCTTGAATATTAAGGAGATAGCCCCCGGGGAGAGGGCAATGTCTCCTCTTGCGCCAGCGATCATCAACCGATGTTCAATATATTTTTGGGTTTCATTCTTACCTAAGGGACGCAAGTGGCACCTGATGGATATTCTCTGGTTTAATTGCCTCAGAACAGGGAGTTTCAGCTTCTCCTGGAGTTCCGGTTGGCCAAGCAAGATAATCTGGAGTAACTTTTCCTTCTCGGTCTCTAAGTTGGATAGCAACCTTATCTGTTCCAGGACGGAAAGAGAAAGGTTTTGGGCCTCATCAACGATCACTGCCACTTTCCTGTTAGAGGCAAGCTTTTCGAGCAAAAACTGGTTTAGACGATCAACCATTCCTTTCTTGCCTATTTCGGAAGAGGTTATGCCAAATTCGGAAAGTATGCCGGCGAGAAGCTCTTCTTCGGAAATCTGAGGATTTAATATCAGGGCGGTTTCCGTATCCTCCCCCAACTTTTCCATGAGGAACCGGCACAGGGTAGTTTTACCAAGTCCTACGTCGCCCACGATCAGCATAAACCCTTCTTTTTGCGTTATCCCGTAGAGAAGGTGTTCTAATGCTACCCTGTGGCTCTCACTCAAAAAGAGAAACCTCGGATCAGGGGTCAGGTTAAACGGCTTTTCCCTCAGGCCATAAAAATCTTCATACATTTCTCATTCCTACCGCTCCCAGGTTCCCCTTTTAATTTCCTCCAACCTCCTGAGCTCCTCCCGGGAAAGATCCTCTATCCTCTTTCCCACAAGAATTGTGGGAGTAAGCAAGATCACCAGCTCGGTTTTCTGTTTTTCCTCTTCCGTCTTGCTAAAAAGGTTCCCCAGAAAAGGGATATCTCCCAGAAAGGGGACCTTGGTTTTAGACTCCTTTTTCTTGTCCTGCATCATCCCGGCAATAATGATGGTCTGTCCATCTTTTGCCCTTACTACCGTGTCTGTCTCCCTGATATCAATCACTGGTGCAGTGGCGTATAGATCGCCTTTCACTCTGAATTCTTGAATCCTTACGAGTTCCGTGATACTGGGGTGAATATTCATCGTGATATAACCATCAGGACTAATCTGGGGGGTTACATCCAGAACTATTCCTACGGTGACTGTTTTAGGTAAAACCGAGGTAAGGGATTGGGTACCAGTCGGGAGTCCGGTTGAGGGATTTACATCCTGCTTGTAAATCGGTTCGAAGAATACTTCGTCCCTCCCCACCTTAATCACCGCCTTCTGGTTGTTTAAGGTGGAAATCTTAGGACTGGAGAGGATATTTATCTGCCCCTGCTGAGCCATGGCATCAAGCAGGGCCGTAAAATCCTGACTTGAGACGCCAAATTGAAAGACCCCCGTTCCCGTACCCAGGTATTGAGCGATATTGATGCCTCCCGAAAGGGCTCCACTAAGACTGCCCAGCCTCCCGATGGCGCTCCAATTCAGACCCATCTTGTATTGGTCGGAAAGCGCCACTTCCACTATCTTGGCCTGAATCATCACCTGCCTCTGAACGGAACCTTCTATCCTCTCTAAGAATTCGGCGATTCTCTTCAGATTAATGGGTAAATCGGTGACTAAGACGATATTGGCCAATTTATTAATCACCAGCTTTCCCTCTTTAGAGACCATGGTTTTTAGCCCCGCCTCTATCTCCTTCCAGAGATCGGCGGTATCAGGACCAGTTTCTATGGTGCTCCCACCCTTAGCATCTCCAGCGCTACCACCGCCTCCACTGGCACCGCCTCCACTGGCCTGATAGCCACTAACACCGGTTACCGCTTGAAGCTTACCCGTTCCCTTACGTGTAGCAGTAACATAATTAAGGGTAAAGACTCGGGTATCCTCCCTGGGCACGGATACCCTGATAATTCCACCTTTTATCTCATACGCAAGTCCCAGAAAGGATGTGAGGGTATCCAGGACCTCCTTCAAGGTAACCTTTTTCAGATCCATGGTAACTTTTCCCTTTACCTCGGGATCCACTACAATGCTATAGGGAATCTGACGGGATAAGGCCAAAAAAACCTGGCTAATCTCCTCATCCCGGAGGATAAGGGAAAATAGCCTCTCGATCTCTTTTTTAGGCTCCACCTTGCTAACCACCAGCTCTTCCAGCCTTTCCTCCGGAGGCAAAGGAACTCTGGATACCGGTGGTGTAGAAGGCCTTTCCACCCTCTGAGGAGCCGTACAACCGGAAAAGAGAATGCACAAAGTTAAAACCAAAGGCACAAAGGCACAAAGGCACAAGGGCACAGAGAGAACTTTGTGCCGCAGTACCTTTATAAGGGTGCGATAACTTTCCCTTTTCATCTTCTCTCTTCCACCTTTATAAGAATAGAAGACTGCCTCTGTCTGAGGACCCGCCCTTTCCCTTTGCTGCCTAAAACCACACTGTCCTCTCTGATTTCCAAAATCATCTCTTCTCCCAGGAAATCTCCTACTTTCACAATATGATCATTCACCGTGGCTACTCTACTTGAGCCGCTGGTGAAGATTGACTTCACCTCCCATTGGGGAAACACGGGAAGCGAAATGACCCCCGGGGCGGAGGGCACGGCGGAGGGCACGGTTGAAGTCCCTTTTTTTTGCAGGGAATTCATCTCTTCTCTGGTCAAAAAGGGATTTCTCCTCCAGGGGACCTCATCCAGTCCAAGTGACAAAGGCACAAAGATGCAAAGGCCCAAAGATGCAAAGATACAAAGTGACATTAATTTTCTTCCTCTGTGCCTCTGTGCCTTCATCCCTTTGTGCCTCTGTGCCTTTCACCTTCTACCTTTTACCATAATACGCCTTTACCACCAATTCCACCGAGATCAAAGGAAATTCTCTTTTAATGACAAGGGATTCCAGCAAAAGGAGGCGCTTGACATCCTGAATCTCTTTTAAGAAGAGGGCCAGATCCCTGTAATCAGAGTGGAAATAAAGCCTGAGAAGAAAATGCTCCATACCTCCCAAGGCTGTTGGTTCGCCTTTAACCGAGGTTTTCGGGGAAACTGGCTGCTTTCCTTCCGGAACCTTGCTTTCCTTTTCCTCCTTGAGGGAAATATCCAGGATATCACATTTTTTGGCCCGACCGGCCAAGTCATAAATCAATTCATGAACATCTTTTTCGGGAGGAATCAGCGAAGGAAAACTGAATTCAACTTCTCTCCACTTTGCCTCCTCCTGGGAAGAGGGTTTGAAGTCTCTCTCCATCCTTTTTATTCTTTCTATCTCTTTTTCCGCTTGAGCTATCTCGGCCTTGATTCTTGTAATCGCCTTGATCTTGGGAAGATAAAAAAATAGAGAGAGGCTTACCAGAAAGAGAGTGGAAACCCCAATAATCACTCCCCTTTTCAAACCTTCCGGTATATCTCTCATACTTCTCCCATTTTCTCCCTTAGCTGGTACTTTATCTCAAAGTCGGCTTTGCTCTTTTCCTTTTTTCCGGAAGAACTGCCCATGCCGGCGCCTGCAGCTTCCTCCTTGCCGGCGCTTACAGCTTCCTCCTTAAGCCGGGTTATACTCATCGGCATAAGTTCAATATGAGAAAAAATGGGATTGGACTTAAAGCGAGAATAGAATTGATTAAAGATTCCCTGAACAGCGAACGAATCGAATGCCATTGTCTCTCCCTTGATATTGACCCCCCACCCCCCTTCTATCCTTCTTGCCTCAAGGGAGTGAAACACCATCCCGTCGGGTACTATGATACTGAAATAGTGAAACATTCCCCACCAGGGGAAACTCTTTTTATCATTAAGAAAAAAAGACAGGGATCTGTCGTAAAGCCTTCTCTTTTCCTCCCATACCGTTGCCCTCTCCAGAAGAGGTTGAAATTCTCCCAGGACAGCCCTCCTGTGTTGAAGAATCTCAGCCTGGGATTTCAGCCTCTGGGATAATATCCCATATCCTGCCAAAAGCCCCAAAAGTATGATTGCTGCCAAAGATCCTGCCAGC
>JAURXV010000105.1 GCA_030654195.1 Syntrophales bacterium
CCAAAATCCACCACCTAATTTACTCAAACCCTGAAAAGACGGGAGCTAGCCGCTGATTTGCTTTCACCTTGATGCAAGTAAAAAATAACAATTTCTACAGTAAATTCAATCATCATAAAATGTTGATGGTGAATTAAGGCATCTGCCGCCAAAAGCCGGCGCCTGTACCCGCCCCTTTCAGCCTGCGGGGTGAAAACGGACAATAATCTCCTTGACAGACCACTCTTTTTTCGTTATCTATCTATCCATCAAACGATTGAATCGTAGGCTGGAAGGCGCCCATGTCCACCCCCCTCGAAAAGGCCCGCAAGGACCCCGAATCGATGAAGGCCCGCATCCTCGACGTCGCCCGGCGGATCTTCGGCGAGTACGGCTTCCACGGCACGACGACCCGGATGATCGCCCAGGAGGTGGGAATCGACATCTCCACCCTTCACTACCACTGGGGCGGGAAGAAGGACCTCTACGAATCCGTGGTCATCGACATCAACAAGGACCTCCGGCAAAAGCTGGTCGAAGTGGAGCAGGAGATCCACGGCCTGCCGCTCGGCGAGCGTCTGGACATCTCGATCGACATGACGACCGATTACCTCTTCGAACACCCCGAAGTCTCGAACCTGATCCTCTTCCGCTATTTCGGCAAGACCCGCTCCGATGGGAACCTCGACGCCATCATTCCCGAGTTCACCGCCGACATCGCACGCTCCATGGGGCTCGCCCGCGACAAGAAGAACGTCCAGCCCGAGACCATGATGAAGGTGCTCGCGGTGATGAACTCCATCCATAACTTTATTTCGGGCGAAAACTTCTTTCGCCCCATGGTGAAGGTGGACCGGGAGCGGTACATCGCCCTGGTGAAAGAGACCCTGAAGTTCATCCTTATCCCCGCATTCACGCAGAACGAAGCAATATAGCGCCGGCTTTTGGGCAGGCCGGCCGTTTTCATAATCCGTATTCAAGGAGGAAACCAATGGCACTCGACATGGATGCAATCGGCAAGAAGATCGGCCCCATTAAAAAGGAGTACAACTGGAAGGACGTGATCCTCTACGCGCTCGGCGTCGGGGCCGGGGTCGACGAACTGGATTACACCTATGAAAAGAACCTCAAGGTGATCCCCAGCTTCTCCATCGCGTCGATCTTCAACTTCCTGGGCGAGGTCGGCGTCACCTCCAACATGAACCTGGCGGGGATTCTCCACGGCGAGCAGGATCTGATCTTCCACAACCCCATCCCCACCTCCGGGACGCTGACCACGGAGGGAAGGATCACCCATTATTACGACAAAGGACCGAAGGGGGCCCTGGTCGTGGGCGAGAGCGACACCTTCCACTCGAACGGCCAAAAGCTCTTCACGAACATCGTCACAATCTTCGCCCGGCTGGACGGCGGTTTCGGCGGCGAGAACGCCCCCGCGAACGTCGTGGAGTTCCCGGAACGCGAACCCGATTTCTCCGTGGACGCCGCCCCCTCGCCGAATCAGCCGCTCGTCTACCGCCTCTCGGGCGATATCTTTCAGCTCCACGTCGACCCCGAATTCGCGAAGATGGTCGGTTTCGAAAAGCCGATCATGCACGGGCTCTGCACCCACGGCTTTGCATGCCGTGCCCTGATGGCGAGCCTCACACCGGGCCGGCCGGAGCTGGTGCGACGCCTCGCCTGCCGCTTCTCCCGAACCCTCTATCCCGGCGACCCGATCCGGACGCTGATCTGGAAGGTGTCGGAAGGAAAGGCGGTCTGGCGGACGATCAACACCCGGACCGGCGAGACCGTCATCGAAAACGGCGCCTTCGAATACGGCGAGATTCCGAAGGACGAGATCCGGTTCGACGGAAGGGTTGCCGTGATCACCGGCGCGGGCGGCGGTCTGGGAAGGGTCTACGCGCTGGAGCTCGCCAAGCGCGGCGCGAAGATCGTCGTCAACGACCTGGGCGGCGCGCGGGACGGTTCCGGCGAGGGGTCGACGACGCCGGCCCAGAAGGTCGTGGAGGAGATCAAGGCCGCGGGCGGCGAGGCGGTCGCAAATTACGACAACGTCGCCACCGCGGAGGGAGGCGAGGGAATCGTGAAGTCCGCCCTCGACGCCTTCGGGACGGTGGACATCCTGATCAACAACGCCGGAATCCTCCGGGACAAGAGTATCCTCAAGATGGAGCCCGAGACCTGGCGGGCGGTCCTCGACGTCCACCTCCAGGGGGCCTACCATGTGACGAAACCGGCCTTCGCCGTCATGAAGGAGAGGGGCTACGGCCGGATCATCATGACCACCTCCGCCGCCGGTCTCTATGGAAACTTCGGCCAGACCAACTACAGCGCCGCGAAGATGGCCCTCATCGGCTTCATGAATACGCTGAAGTTGGAAGGGGCCAAATATGATATCAAGGTGAATACGGTCGCGCCGGTTGCCGCCTCGCGGCTGATGGCCGACATCATCCCGCCGGAGGTCCTCGATAAGATGAAGCCGGAGTTTGTGGCGCCGCTGGTCCTCTTCCTCTGCTCGGAGAAGTGCCCGGTGACCGGCCGGATCTACAACGCCGGGGTCGGGTTCTACAACCGCGCCGCCGTGATGACAACCCCCGGCACGGTGATCGGCGACGGGAAGAAGGTCCCGGCGGTCGAGGAGGTCGGTGCGGCCTGGGAGAAGATTGTGAGCCTCCAGGGGGCCCGGGAGTACGGTCAACTCAGCGACCTGATGGGCGACATGCTGACCGCCTTCGCACCGAAGCCGGAGAAGGCCGCGGCGGCCGCGACCGTGGACGCGCCGACCGCCGAAAGGCCGGCCTCCGTGAAGGCCGTCTTCGAGAAGATGCCCCAGGCCTTCCGGGCGGAGAAGGCCGCCGGCGTGAACGTCGTCTTCCAGTTCACGATCTCCGGGGAGGGCGGCGGGGAGTGGTTCGCCGAGATCAAGGAGGGCGCCTGCCGGGTGGAGGCGGGCAAACATGCCGGCCCCACCTGCACGCTCGCGATCGCCTCGGCCGATTTCCTCGCACTGATGAACGGAAAGCTCCCGGCGATGGAGGCCTACACCTCGGGGAAGCTCAAGATCGGAGGGGATATCATGAAATCCCAACTGATCGGGAAGCTCTTCAAGATGGATTAAGAATGACTTGGACGCGGCAGGGCGAAAAGCCCGCTTCGCGAGAAGAGAATGAGGAGGGACAATTATGATCGGAATCACTTCCTACGGCGCCTATATCCCACGCCTGCGGCTCGACCGGATGGCGATCTTCCAGGCGATGGGCTGGTTCGCCCCGGCCATCGTGATGGTCGCCCAGGGGGAGCGCTCCATGTGCAACCACGACGAGGACAGCCTGACGATGGCGGTCGCCGCCGCGCGCGACTGCCTGACCGGCAAGGAGAAAAAGGCGATTGACGGCGTCTACCTCTGCTCGACGACGCTACCGTTTGCCGACCGCCAGAACGCGGGCATCCTGAAGACGGCCCTGAACCTCCGGGACGACATGATCACCGCGGACTTCACCTCGTCGCTCCGCGCCGGGACGACCGGCCTGCTGACCGCCCTCGAGGCGGCGCAGGGGGGAAGCCGCAAGAACATCCTGGTCGCCGCCGCGGATAAACGGGAGACGAGGCCGGCCTACTTCTACGAGATGTGGTTCGGCGACGGGGCGGCCGCCCTCCTCGTGGGGGATCAGGATGTCATCGCGGAGTTCAAGGGGGCCTACACCGTCTCTTATGACTTCGTCGACCACTACCGGGGCGCCCAAAAGCGCTACGACTACATGTGGGAGGAACGCTGGCTCCGCGAGGAGGGTTATTCGAAGTTCATCCCCGAAGCGGTGGACGGACTCTTCAAAAAACTCGGCATCACGATGAACGATGTCCGGAAGGTGGTCTTCCCCTGCCTCTTCAAGGCGGAACACCGGGCGATCGCGAAGAAGTTGGGCGCGACGCCGGAGAAGGTGAATGACCAGATGCACGAGCTCTGCGGCGAGACGGGGGCGGCCCATCCTCTTGTGATGCTGGTCGCGGCCCTCGAACTGGCGAAGCCCGGCGACGGGATCCTGCTCGCCGGCTTCGGCCAGGGGTGCGACGCCCTCTTCTTCAGGGTCACCGAGGCGATCACGAAACTCGCCCCACGCGCAGGCGTCAAAGGGTCGCTGGAGAACAAGAAGACGATCGACAATTACATGAAATTCCTGAAATTCCGGAACCTGATCCATCCCGAGATGGGGATCCGGGCGGAGGCCCCGACACAGACGGCGATGACGGTCCTCTGGCGGAAGCGCAAGATGCTCACCGGCCTTGTCGGCGGGAAGTGCCGGGACTGCGGAACGGCCCAGTTCCCGAAGATGGACATCTGCGTCAATCCGAAATGCAACCATGTCGACACCCAGGACGATTACGAGTTCGCCGACGTCCCGGCCCGGATTAAGACCTTCACGGGCGACCTCTTGGCCGTATCGGTCGACCCGCCGGCGACCTACGGCATGGTCCAGTTCGAGGGGGGCGGCCGCTTCATGGCCGACTTCACCGACTGCGAGCTGGCCGACTGCAAGGTGGGACTCCCGGTGAAGATGGACTTCAGGCGGCGGTTCACCGATGACGAGCGGGGCTTCTCCGGTTACTTCTGGAAAGCGGTTCCCCAGCCCGGGGCCGCCGCGGCCCTTCCCGAGATCAGCTTCGACGGCCGGGTGGCGATAGTGACCGGCGCCGGCGCCGGCCTCGGCAGGACCTATGCCCTGGAGCTGGCGAAACGCGGCGCGAAGGTCGTAGTGAACGACTTAGGCGGCGCCCGCGACGGCGCAGGGACCGGCTCCAGTTCACCCGCCGACAAGGTCGTCGAAGAGATCAAAGCCGCGGGCGGCGATGCAATCGCAAACTACGACAACGTCGCCACGCCGGAGGGAGGCGAGAAGATCGTCCAGACCGCAGTCCAGGCCTTTGGAGGGGTGGACATCCTGATCAACAACGCCGGCATTCTCAGGGACAAGAGCTTCCTCAAGATGGATCCCGAGAACTGGGACGCGGTCCTAACAGTCCACCTGAACGGCTCTTACAACGTGACCCGGCCCGCCTTCGCCGCCATGCGGGAGAAGGGGTACGGCCGGATCGTCATGACAACCTCCGCCGCCGGCCTCTATGGGAACTTCGGCCAGACGAACTACAGCTCGGCGAAGATGGGCCTCGTCGGTTTCATGAACACGCTCAAGCTCGAAGGCGCCAAGTACAACATCAAGATCAATACGATCGCCCCGGTCGCCGCCTCGCGGCTCACCGAGGACGTGATGCCGCCCGACATGTTCCAGCGGATGCAGCCCGACTTCGTCGCCGGGATCGTGCTCTACCTCTGCTCCGAGAACTGCGCGGAGACGGGCGCAATCTTCAACGCCGCGGCCGGCTTCTACAGCCGGGCCGCGATCCTGACCGGTCCGGGGACGATCCTGGGCGGCGGGGAGAAGATCCCCACGCCGGAGGAGATCCGAGACCAGTGGGCAAAGATCGACAGCATCGAAGGGGCGCGGGAGATCGGCGACGCCAACACGGCGATCATGTCCTTCCTGACGCCACCCGTCCCGAAGCCGGAGCCGGCGGGAGAAACCGGCGGCGGGGCTCCCGACGTGAAGGGGATCTTCGCGAAGATGCCGGATGCTTTTGACGCCGCCGCCGCAGCGGGGAAAGAAGTCGTCTTCCAGTTTTCCATCTCTGG
>JAURXV010000107.1 GCA_030654195.1 Syntrophales bacterium
CCAAAATCCACCACCTAATTTACTCAAACCCTGAAAAGACGGGAGCTAGCCGCTGATTTGCTTTCACCTTGATGCAAGTAAAAAATAACAATTTCTACAGTAAATTCAATCATCATAAAATGTTGATGGTGAATTAAGGCAGGCCATCCGGATTTCAAATCCGGTGTGGGGGCTAGTACCAAAGATTTATCTATACAATCAGCACATTACATCAAATCCTTTGTAAATCGCGAATCCTGGTAGGGTTAAAAAAGGTTAAAGACAGGTTAAAGAAATATCTTCGATAAAAAGCGAAAATTGTGAATAAAATGGCGGAAGTGCATGGGAATCGAACCCACCTGGGACGGTTCTAGCGCCCCACACCGAATTTGAAGTCCGGGAGGCCCACCAGTGACCTTTGCACTTCCGTGGCGTTTGAATAACATATCCGGCCTGGGAATGAAAGGGGCGATGTTTCTAATAACCCGGTTCCAGTGTCCAATCCAAGGAATCGTCGAGGAGTTGGACCGTCACCATACCGCCAGCTTGGACCATTGTGACCTCTTCCGGGAGGATGATCAGGCCGTTCGCCCTGACCATCGACTTCAAGATGCCGGAGCCCTGGTCGCCCGTCGTGATGACGGTGTAAAGATCCCCGTCCCTTTGGATCCTGGCCCGGATAAAATGCCGGATTCCCGACTTTTTGTTGATATCCTCGCCGAGGCGCGCCTGGACGGTCTGCCGAAACAGGTTCACGCGTCCCATCATCTTGAGGATCGCGGGACGGATGAACTGCTCGAATGAGACCATAGCGGAGACGGGGTTCCCCGGAAGACCGACGAGGGGAACTTCACCCAGCATGCCGAAGGCGAGCGGCCGTCCCGGTTTCATCGCGACCCGCCAGAACTGCATGCGGTTTCCCTCCTCCTTCATGACCTCCTTGACGAGGTCATAGTCCCCGACGGAGACGCCGCCGGAAGAGACGATCAGATCGGCCCGGCCGGCGGCCCGGAATTTTGCAACGATGTCCTCCCTCCGGTCGCATGCGATGCCGATCTGCAGAGGGACGGCGCCGCAGTTGAGAACGAGGGCGGCGAGCGAATAGCTGTTGCTGTTGACGATCTTCCAGGGCGATGGCGTCTCGTCGATGTCGGTGAGTTCATCCCCCGTCGCGACGATGGCAACGAGCGGCCGCTGGTGGACGGAGACGAAGGAGCGCCCGAGGGCGGCCAGCATGCCGACCTCTGCGGGTCGGATCACCTCGCCCCGGAAGATCACCTTTTCCCCGGGCTGCACATCCTCTCCCGCCAAACGGATGTCCTGTCCATGTTTTGCCTCGACAAGGATGGCGACCTGCCCGTCTTCCTTCCGCGTATCCTCCATCCGGACGACGGCGTCGGCGCCATCCGGGACCGGCGCGCCGGTCATGATCCGCGCGGCCTGCCCCGGCCCGATCCGCTTTTCAGGGATAGCCCCGGCGGGGATCTCCTCGACGACCTCCAGCATCGCCGGCGTGTCCGCTGATGCGCTGCGGGTATCCCCCATGCGTAGGGCGTAGCCGTCCATCGCCGAGTTGTCTTTCGGCGGGATGGCGCGTCCGGCATAAACATCCTCGCCGATCACACGCCCCAGCGCATCGAGGATATTCACCTTCTCCAGCCCGAGCGGGGAGATCGCAACCAGGATCCTTTTCAGGGCCTCTTCAACGCTGATCATTGTCGTCACCTTTTTTAAAAGAGTTGAAACGCTACCTGAAATGGCTTTCCCTGTCAATAGTGAAGGCGGATGGGTTGGCGGATGGAGGAGAGTGGACCGCAAGTTTGTCACACCCGGGGAGATATTACCGCTTGAATAAATGCACCCAATATTATAGTAATTATAGTTCAGCCTGATGATATTGAAGGGCAATGACCCAATATTGATAGACAAGATCGCAAAGATGATGCGTTTGTATACCGTTGTCATCTCCGCTTCGGAATGATTCCCCTGAAAACCTCCGGTCAAGGGGGTCTTAATTTAATGAGACCGTCTGTGAGAAAGATAGTTGAAAGCAGAAACAATCCGGGCGATCCCGCCCTGCGGGAGCTGTTGGAGAAGCTCGGCCGCGGGGAGGAGCGGATTGCCGTTGGAGGCCTGGAGGGTGCGGCCCGGGCCTTCGTCATCGCCCTTCTCTTCCGGCGTCTGCACCGACCCCTCATCGTGATTGCTCCGACCGAAAAGGATGCGGACGCCTGCGTCCGGGATCTCTCCCTCTTCCTGGGGGAGGATCAGGCGTTCTTCCTGCCCCCATGGGATCTCCTGACGACGGATATGTTTGCATTCCAGCGGGAGACGGAGCTTGCCCGCCTGGAGGTCTTCCACCGTCTGGCCTACGGCGGGCCGGCCGTCGTGGTGATCCCCATCCGCGCCCTCATGCAGAAGGTGATTCCGCGCGAGATCCTCGAAGGCTATGTCGAGTGGGTTTCGGTGGGCGACTGCCGCGAGCGGGACGCGTTCGTACGGAGGCTGACGGAAGGGGGCTACGGCCGCGTGACGCTGGTGGAAGGGAAAGGGGAGTTCAGCGTCCGGGGAAATATCATCGACCTTTTTCCCCCTCCGGCCGACCATCCGTACCGCCTGGAGTTCTTCGGCGATGAGCTGGAATCGATCCGCTCATTCGACGAGGCCACCCAGCGTTCTCTCACCGAACTTGCTGAATTCAGGCTTTTCCCGGCCCGGGAGGTGATCCTCACCCCCTCGCGGCGGGAGCGCGCCGTCCGGAACATCCGCCGGCGGTCCAACGAGTTGGAACTCCCGCGGGCCGTGAAGGACAAGCTCGCCGAGATGATCGCGACCGGCCTCGGCTTTGCGGTCAACCCGTTGTTCCATTCCCTCTTCTATGACGCCGCCGGAAACAACGATCCGGGGGATCAAGGACTCGGCACGCTCTTCGACTACCTTCCGGCGGGCGGACTCCTTGTCCTCGATGACCCGCTCGCGATCGCGCTGGCGCAGGAGAGGATCGAAAACGACCTCGACCGTTTCATCCTCAAGGCCCACGACGGGGAACGGTTCCACTTGGAGAAGGAGGCGGCCTACCTGACATCAGCGGAGGTTTCCGGGCGCCTGCGGGAGATGCGGCAGCTCCACCTAACGGGTCTCTCCCTCGGGACCGGAGACGATGACCGCCGCCTTATACGCTTTTACCTGGAGCGGGATATCGCCCTCGGCGAGGCGATCCGGACGGAGGCCGAAGAGGCCGGTCTTCTCATGCCGCTCGCGGAGAAGATCCGGGGATGGCTCGGGGAGGGGAAGCGGGTCGTATTCGTCTGCGGCGGGCAGGAGTGCATGCAGCGGACGGGACAGCTCCTCGCGCGGTACGACCTCCCCGTCCGGAAAGAGGCGGGTCCATTTCTCGACGGTGGGGATCGTTATGGGGACAGATTTGAAATCTGTCCCCATAACGATCAAATCTGTCCCCAAGGGGATGGCGTCCCCGGCGCCCTTCTTCTCCGGGAAGGGCGGATCAGCGGCGGATTCCACCTTCCCGGCATGAACCTCGTCGTCCTCTCCGAGGAGGAGATCTTCGGGAAGAAGGTTTTGCGGAGGCGGGTCCGTCCGGCCCGGGAGGGGTATTTCCTCAAGTCGTTCGGGGAACTGGCCGGGGGCGATTTCGTCGTTCACACAGAGCACGGCATCGGCCGCTACCGGGGCCTCCAGAAGCTGACCGCGGGCGGGATCGAAAACGATTTTCTACTGATCGCGTATAAGGAGAACGACCGGCTCTACCTCCCCGTCGACCGGATCGATCAGATCCAGCGCTACATCGGCCCGGACGGGTTCGTCCCGAAGGTGGACAAATTGGGCGGGACCTCCTGGGAGACGGTCAAGGAACGGGTGAAGAAGTCGGTCCGCGAGGTGGCCGAGGAGCTGGTCTCCATCTACGCCGCCCGGGAGGTGATGGACCGGGAGGCCTTCGCAGCCCCAGACCGGATCTACGACGAGTTCTGCGCTTCCTTTGAATTTGAGGAGACGCCGGACCAGGTGAAGGCGATCGAGGAGATCCATCTCGACATGAACGGCGGAAAGCCGATGGACCGCCTGATCTGCGGCGACGCCGGGTTCGGGAAGACCGAGGTGGCGATGCGGGCGTCGCTCCGGGCCGCCCTGGATGGGAAACAGGTGGCTGTTCTCGTCCCCACGACGATCCTCGCCGAACAGCACCACCAGACCTTCTCCCGGCGTCTGAAACCCTATCCGATCCGCGTCGAGGTCCTGAACCGCTTCCGGACGAAGGCCGAGCAGAGGGAGATCCTCGACGGCCTCGCCCGGGGGGCGGTGGACATCGTCATTGGCACCCACAGGCTTCTCCAGAAGGACGTGACCTTCCGGAACTTGGGCCTTGTCATCATCGACGAGGAGCAGCGCTTCGGCGTGAGCCACAAGGAGAAACTCAAAAAATTGAGGACGCTGGTCGACGTCCTCACGCTGACGGCGACCCCCATTCCGCGGACGCTCCACCTGTCGCTCGTCGGAATCCGGGATCTCTCCATCATCAACACCGCGCCGGAGGACCGCCTTCCGGTGAAGACTCACGTGCTGGAATTCAACGAGGAGGTGATTGCCGACGCGATCCGCCGTGAGCTGGCAAGAAACGGGCAGAGCTTCTTTCTCCACGATCGCGTCCGGTCGATCTTCACGATGGCCCGCCTCGTCCAGAAGCTCGTCCCGGAGGCGCAGGTGGGGGTGGTCCACGGTCGGATGAAGCCGACGGAGATCGAGGGGGCGATGGCGCGATTCGTCCGGCGGGAGGACAACGTCCTCGTCTGCACGTCGATCATCGGTTCCGGCCTCGACATCCCGACGGCGAACACGATCATCATCAACCGGGCCGACCGCTTCGGCCTTGCACAGCTCTATCAGATCCGGGGGAGGGTGGGGAGGTCAAAAGAGGAGGCCTCGGCTTACCTCCTTGTTCCCAAGGGGGCGATGCTCTCCCGCGACGCCCAGAAGCGGCTCCAGGTGATCATGGACTTCACCGAACCGGGTTCCGGTTTCCGGATCGCCTCCAACGACCTGGAGATCCGAGGTGCGGGGAGCCTGCTTGGGATCTCCCAGTCCGGACACGTCTCTGCCGTGGGCTACGAGCTCTACACGGAGCTGATGGATAAGGCGATCCGGGAGATCAAGGGAGAGCCGGCGCCGGAGGAGGAGGTCCGGCCGGAGATCCATCTCGGGATCCCGGCGTTCATCCCCGAGGCGTACATGGCCGACGAACACCGGAGGCTGGTGACCTATAAGCGGGTCTCCCTAACTTCGACCGACGAGGAGCTTGACGGGATCCACGACGAGCTGCTTGATTGCTACGGCCTCGTTCCCCTCGAGGTGGAGAACCTCCTTGCGGTGATCGGGATCCGCAACCTCCTCAAGACCCTCAAGGGGAAGAAGATGGGCTACGACGGCAGGGCGATGTCGGTATTCCTGCAGCAGAAGAGCCCGGTCGACCCCGTCCGGATCATCGAGATGTACCGAAGGAAGGTGCGGGGGGTGCAGCTTAGCCCCGATCTCAAACTGACCATCCCCATGCCGGGGCTTGCAGGGTCGGCGGTCCTGACCCGGGCGCGGGAATTGCTTCAGGAGCTGAGGGGCTGAAAAATGAAAGATGCTCTGCGGGGGATACTTCTGTTGATCGTTATGCTTTCATTCCTTGCGGCCTGCGGAGGGAATGAGAAGCAGCTCCCGCCCCCGCCGCCCGCGGTGGCCGTGGTGAATGGCCAATCGATTGAATTCAAGGAATTTGAAAAGGCCCTGGGGGAGGAGACGGCCCTTGCGAAAAGGGAAATTCCGCTGAAGACAGAGGAAACGGAAAGCCTGAAGGAGGAGGTCCTCGATAACCTGATTCGGGAGAGGATCATGATCCAGCGTGCCCGTGATCTTTATCTTTTCATCGGGGAAGCGGAGCTCGCCGCCCGGATGGAGGAGATCCGGAAGGATTACAACGACCAGTTCGACAAACTCTTCGGTGAAGGCGGAATCAGTCTGCCCGAATGGAAGGAGGCCCTGCGGAAGCGGATGCTCCTCGAGAAACTCATTGCCCGGGACGTGAATGCAAAGATTCGGGTGGCGGACGAGGAGGCGGAGCGGTATTACAATGCCAATCGCAGGGCCTACGCCACGGATCGGCGGGTGCATGTCGCGCAGATCGTTCTTCCCGACGGCGACCGGGCGGAGGGGATCCTGAAAAGATTGAAGGCGGGGGAGGATTTTGATAAGGTGGCGCGGGAAGTTTCCATCGGCCCTGAGGCGGCGAGGGGCGGCGATCTCGGTTTCTTCGAACGGGGGGTGATGCCCGAGGCGATCGACCGGATGGTCTTTTCCCTGCCGGTGGGAAAGGTGAGCCGCGTGGCCCGGAGCCCTTACGGTTTCCATATCTTCAAGGTCCTGGGACAGGCAGAGGCCGGCGGCCGGAAGTTTGCGGATGTGAGAGAGAAGGTTATCGCCGATCTGCGAAAACAGAAGGAGGCCGAAGCCTACAAAATCTGGATCGAAGGGCTCAAAGCGAAGGCCGCGATCCGGATCAACCGTCCCCTTCCGGGGGGGCCGGCATCGGCGGAAGCGGAGACGAAGGATGCCCGTCCGTCGGCCATTCCGGAGAAACGCTGACGGCATTTTCTGTGGGGACAGATTGTAAGGGCGCGGTTAATCGCGCCCCTACCGTCCCCAGATCAAAATGATATCAAATTTTAGGAGCTTATGATGAAAATCGGCAACGCGATTCTGGCGGGAACGGTGGCGATATTCCTGTGCGTGTCGGCGCAGGCGGGGGTGGCGGACCGGATCGTGGCCGTCGTCAACGATGAGGTCATCACGCTGTCTGAATTGAACAACGCCTTTGGACCCTATCGGGAACGGTTTATGGCGAATTACCAGGGCCCGGATCGGGAGAAGGCTTTGGGTGAAACCAAGGCGACCCTTCTGAATCGGATGATCGACAATCTCCTGATGGAACAGGAATCCCGGAAAACCGGGATCACCGTCCGGAACGAGGAGGTGACGGATGCGATCAAGGATATGCAGAAGCAGCAGAAAATCTCCCCGGAGGAGTTCCTGAAGGCGATGCAGCGGGAGGGGATGACCCTGGATGCCTATCGGAAGGATATTGGGGATCAGCTCGTACGGTTGAAGCTGATCCGGCGGGACATCAAATCCAAAGTGGCGGTGACGGACGAAGAAATCGGGGAGTATTACCGAAAGCATCGGGAGGATTATGACGGGAAGGAGGCCGTTCGGATCAAGCAGATCCTTCTTCTGCTGTCGAAAGAAGAAAACCCGGCCGCGAAGGAGAAACTCCGCGTGGGTGCCGATGCCATCCACAAGCGCCTTCTGAACGGCGAGCCGTTTGAACTGCTCTCCGCGAAATTTTCCCAGGGGCCGGCCGCGGCCGAGGGTGGTGATATCGGTTATATCGAGAAGGGGATGATCCATTCCGAGGTGGAGGATGCCGCCTTCAGCCTGCCCCTCAATCAGATCAGCGGCGTCATCGAATCACCCGTCGGTTTTCACATCATCCAGGTGGTCGACCGCAGGGGAGCGGGACTCAAGGCCATCGAGCACGTCCGGGAAGAGATCCGGGAAAAGATCGACCGGGAGAAGATGGAAAAGAAATTCGGCGAGTGGCTGGTGGAGCTCCGGAAGAAGTCGCACATCGAGATCAAATTATAATGAATTGCATTAAAATCAAGGGCGCCGCACAGCACAACCTCAGGCACATCAACGTGGATATCCCGCGGGACCGCCTCGTTGTCATCACAGGCGTTTCCGGTTCCGGGAAGTCGTCTTTAGCCTTCGACACGATCTACGCCGAGGGGCAGCGACGCTATGTGGAGTCGCTCTCCACCTACGCCCGGCAATTCATTGGCCAGATGGACAAGCCGGATGTGGAATCGATCGAGGGGCTCTCCCCGGCGATCGCGATCGAACAGCGGACGGCCGCCCACAACCCCCGCTCCACCGTGGGGACGGTCACAGAGATCTACGACCATCTCCGGCTCCTCTTTGCCCGGATCGGCGTTCCGCACTGCACCAAGTGCGGGAAGGAGATCCAATCCCAGACGATCGACATGATGCTGGAGACGATCCTCGCGTATCCGCCGAACGCCCGCGTGACGATCCTCGCCCCGATTGCCCGGGGGAAGAAGGGGGAGTTCCAGAAGGAGTTGAAAACGCTTCTGAAGAAGGGGTACGTTCGCGTCCGCGTGGACGGGGAGGTTCGGGAACTTGCCGAAGAGATCAGCCTCGACAAGAACAGGCGCCACGACGTCGACGTGGTGATCGACCGCCTCGTGATCAAGGAGGGGATCCGGAAGCGCCTGCGCGACTCCCTGGAGACGGCCTCCGGGCTTTCCGAGGGTCTCGTCCGCGTAGGTTTGGCAGGTGGGGAGGAGGCGCTTTTCAGTGAGCGCTATGCCTGCCCGGACTGCGGCGTCAGCATCACCGAGCTTGCCCCGCGGATGTTCTCCTTCAACAGCCCCTACGGGGCCTGCCCGGACTGCGGCGGGCTCGGCACGCGGACGTTCTTCGACGAGGAGCTCGTCGTCCCCGATTTGGGGATCTCCGTCCGCGAGGGGGCGATTGTTCCTTGGTCGGGACGCCATTCCCTTCACTACTTCCAGATGATCGACACCCTTGCCGGCCATTACGGCTTCGACATAAACACCCCGTTTCAGGAGCTCCCGGAGAAGATCCGGGAGGTCCTGCTGCGAGGCTCCGGGGAGGAGAAGATCCGTTTCCATGCCGACCGGGGCGGAAGGCGTTACTTTCACACCCGTCCCTTTGAGGGGGTGCTCAACCAACTGGACCGACGCTACCGGGAAACGCCGTCCAACGCCGTCCGGATGGATCTGTCGCGCTACATTAATCTCCGGGAATGCCCTACCTGCCTGGGCGCACGCCTGAAGAAGGAAAGTCTGTCCGTGACCGTAGGCGGGAAAAACATCTGCGAGGTCTGCCGCCTTCCGATCCGGGAGTGCCTGGACTTTCTCACGGCGATCCCGCTCTCCCCGCAGGAACTCCACGTGACGGAGCGGGTGATGAAGGAGATCCGATTGCGGCTCCGCTTTCTGCTGGACGTCGGGATGGACTACCTGAGCCTGGACCGGGCGTCGGGAAGCCTCTCCGGCGGGGAGGGCCAGCGGATCCGGCTGGCCACGCAGATCGGGTCGGGGCTGGTCGGGGTTCTCTACGTCCTCGACGAGCCGACCGTCGGCCTCCACCAGCGGGACAATGTCCGCCTGATCGCGACCCTGAAGCGTCTCCGCGACATGGGGAACACCGTCCTCGTCGTGGAGCACGACCAGGACATGATGATGGCGTCCGACCAGATCATCGACATCGGCCCGGGGGCGGGGGTGGACGGGGGCGAGGTCGTCTTCCAGGGGACGCCGGAGGAGATCTGCCGAAGCGAGGTCTCGCTGACGGGGGCCTACCTCTCGGGGCGCAGGGCGATCGCCGTTCCGGAAACAAGGCGGTCTCTGACGGGGCAGTTCATTGTTCTCGAGGGGGCGAACGAGTACAACCTCCGGAACGTGGACATTAGAATCCCCGTCGGGGTCTTCACCACGGTCACCGGGGTCTCCGGCTCGGGGAAGAGCACGATGGTGATCGAGACTCTTTACAAGGCGCTCGCCCGGCGGCTGAACCAGGAGCGCACGGGCGGCGGGAAGATCCGCCGCATCGCCGATCTGGGCGGCATCGAGCGGATCATCCTGATGAACCAGCAGCCGATCGGGCGTACCCCCCGTTCCAACCCGGTCACCTACACGGGGGTTTTCTCCCACATACGGGACCTCTTTACCGGCCTGCCCGAATCCCGGCTCCGGGGCTACAAGCCGGGCCGGTTCAGCTTCAACGTGAAAGGGGGGCGCTGCGAGGCGTGCGAAGGGAACGGCCTGATCAAGATCGAGATGCACTTCCTGCCGGACGTCTACGTCACCTGCGACGTCTGCCGCGGCCACCGCTTCAACCTGGACACCCTCGATGTGCGCTACAAGGACAAGAACATCGCCGAAGTGCTCGATATGACCGTCCAGCAGGCCCTTCTCTTCTTCGAGAACATCCCGGCGATCCGCTCGAAGCTCCAGCTCCTCTACGACGTCGGCCTGGGCTACATCCACCTCGGCCAGTCCGCGACGACCCTCTCGGGCGGCGAGGCGCAGCGGATCAAGCTCTCCCGCGAGTTGGGGAAGCGGATGAACAGCCACACCCTCTACATTCTCGACGAGCCGACGATCGGCCTGCACTTCGCCGACATCCAGAAGCTGCTCGACGTCCTGATGCGTCTGGTCGACATGGGGAACACCATCGTTGTGATCGAGCACAACCTCGACATCATCAAGTGTGCCGATCATATCATCGACCTCGGACCGGAGGGCGGGCCGGGCGGAGGCCGGATCATCGCCACGGGCACGCCGGAGGAGGTCGCCCGCACGGAGAGCTCCTACACCGGCCAGTTCCTGCGGAAACTGCTTTGATGGAAAAGAGGCACCCGGAATATTCTTCGGGTTGTTCCTCTCGCGGGTTCCGATCTGGATTCGGCGGACGAGGCGGAGGTGGAAGGCGACGATGAGGAATAACGCTTATAGGATTTTCAACGTGATGATGGTAAGATGACGCCGGGCTGCACCAAGGATGCCAGGAGGAAGGTTATAGAGTACGGGTGAGGTCCTGTTTTATCCGCGTGAGGTAGCGGTGTAAGACTAAACGGCCAGTGATTGAAAGCATCATGGACCGATTCGTACCGTGAAAGGGTGGGGGAAAGAAATGAACAGACTTTTGGAAAGAATTTCAGCGGATCCGAATATCTGTTTCGGGAAACCCTGTATCCGGGGAACCCGGATATGGGTTTCCCTGCTTCTCGATCTGCTGGCGGACGGGATGACGATCGAGGAGATTTTGGCCGAATACCCGCCATTGACGAAGGATGACGTCCGGGCGGCCATAGCCTATGGCGCCGAGATGTCCCGCGAACGCTACGTCGATATTCCCGCCGAGGTAGTGGGATGAGATTCAAGCTCGACGAAAATTTCGGCAGACGGACGCTGAACATTTTTCAGGCCGCCGGTCACCGGCGAGTTCCTGCGGAAAATTGTCTGACCGGCTTTGACTGGATCATGCCGCTGGATGTAAAGAAACTCTTTAACCTTATTACATAATTGTCTTGACAAGAACGCGAGTCCTGATTTATACGACAATCGATGCAGATCATATGGTTTTTTGTCGGTCATGTTATCCAATAGAAAGCGTGGTTGCCCATGAAAATGGAGATGAATCCGGCAAATGTCGTCATCATTGCCAGGCAGTTCAATCCTTCCATCATCAGTCAATACTGGTTAATCAAGAACGGCATCTTTACCGAGGAGGAGATTCATCCCGACAGCATCTTCACGCCGGTCATCGCCAATGTTCGTTCCAAGGATTGCCAGGTCCTGGTACTGCCTGAACAGCTTCAATTCACGTCCACGCTCGCTGACCCAGCGGCGCAGGAATTGTTGATCTCCAAACTTGGAAAGATCGTCCAGACACTGCCACACACGCCTTTCGTTGCTGTGGGGCTGAATTTTTCTTGGCAGGTTTACGATGAGGTTGACTCTTCCAGTGCGGCATTGGGGCGGAAACTGTTTTTCAGAGACGACAGCCCGCTGTACAAGTTTTTTGATGCGGATGACGCCCGATTCGGTTCCTACATGAGCAGGGATATCTTGGGTTGCCGCCTGAAACTTGATATCAAACCCGTCACTGTCCCTTGCCCGGAAGGGACGTCCAACCGGCTCCTTTTCGGATTCAATTTTCATCTGCAGCTGATTGAAGACGATAAAGCGGAAAGTATTTTAAATCTATTTCAGAAATGGGATGAAGCCAAAGAAACGGCTTTTTCTCTCATGAAGCAAATTGCCTGAAAAGGATCGCCATGACACCAACAACCAAAGGCATTTCCACAACAGATTTTACGGAAAGTCCGGAAAGGTTCCGTTTTATTGCTGCGTGCAGTTTTTACTGGAATGAGCCTGCCGGGGATACGGACCTTTCTGTGCAGACCTATGGCGGCGAGGATTGCGATACACCGACTTTTTCTTCGAGTAAGCAGGAGGTTGCATTCATAAAGACTGAGAGCTTTGAATTACTCCTGAAATGCGGCAAATCGTCATTCCTGCGAAAGCAGGGATCCAGTCCTTTCAAGACCTTCTGGATTCCCGCCTACGCGGGAATGACAAAGTGGGGGTATTTTCAAAACTATCAGACTGTTCTTGAAGGGAAATTACTGATGGAAGCCTACAGTGCTCCGTTGACTTCCTTCTTGATCAACCGGATCAAAGGCGTGCAGGAGGGGGATACATACAAGACCATTATAAAACAGGACGAAATCGAGCTATTGCGAAGTTTTGTTGAAGGTCGGACAGCTTTCCACCCGGTCGTTGTTCCTTTGTCCCGAGAAGTGGAAGCCTTCTGCAACCGCCAAGGCATTCGGAAGTATGTCACCGTGGCCTCGGACCTGCTCAATCAGTGCTTTTCCAATATCCGGGGCGTTGACAGCGAGGTTCTCCAGGATCCGGAGACGGAAGATCAACTGCTGGTCATCTATGTGGAGGTCAAGGGAGAAATCGAGGCGGTTCTCGATATGTATGACAAATATACCGAAGAGTGGGTATCGAGAGTCCCCTGGCCGGAACGGGGGAAAATCAGCTTATCTTACATCATAATCTGAAGCATGGACCCGAGAGATTTTCTTGACATAGCGAAAAAACTATCCGGCGGCAGCAAGGCAGCCGAATACCGGACGGCTGTCAGCCGCGCCTATTATGCCACTTATCATGTCGGTGCTGATTTTTTCAAAGCCATAGGATGCAGGATCAGCGAAGGGCCATCTGGACATGGGGAGGTCATCAGGAATCTCGCAAACTGCGGCGACCTCGAACTGGCAAAGGTTGGTTCCCAGCTTACTGATCTTCGTACTCAAAGAAACAACGCCGACTATTATTTGGATAATATAAAATTCGACAACCAGAAAACATCACAGACCATAGCAATAAAATCAGAACAAATGATTCAGGCATTGGATCGGTGCGATTCCGGCGTAAGGCGGGATGAAATTGCCAAGGCAGTAAAGGAGTATTTAAGAAAAATCTCGCCCTGATACCGATCTTTTCCCGCCTTTATCCCCCGCCCGGCATTGAACTTTCATCAAATATGCATGTCAACCTTCATAGTAGGAGGAGCAGGATGGCCAGAAAGAAGAGCTCAAAGGTTGCTGCAAACGCGGAAACGGCGGTGCTGGATTACCGCCATGACGAGGCGAAACGGAAGAACATCCCCCCGGCGGGGCTCGCCGCCCAGGGAAAGGTGCGGGAGACGCCGAAGATCCGGTATGCCTACGATCCCCATCTACCGCCGGTTCTGCGCTTCGATCCGGCAGGCGAGGCCGACAGGCTGCCGGAACTTCTCGAAATGGCCCGGAGCCGGCCGCTCAGCGCTGAAGAAACGAAATTGTTGGCCGAGGCGCTACGGAACCGTGAGCCATGGCTTGAATGGTCCGGGAAACGCGAGAAGAAGTCCTTTGAGGTGGACCCCGTCGCCCTCCACATTCATGAGCGAATCAGCGCCCAGGCGATCCTCAAGGTCATCGCCCGTCAGGACGTCCAGCGGGATCTCTTTGCTGACACGCATCTGGAATATCAGAAGGCCGTCCAATTCTACCAGCACGACGTGGACTGGTCGAACCGGATGATCCTGGGCGATTCGCTCCAGGTCATGGCGAGCCTCGCCCGCCGGGAGGATCTGGCCGGAAAGGTCCAGATGATCTACATGGACCCGCCCTACGGCATCAAGTTCGCCTCCAACTTCCAGCCGGAAATCGGCAAGCGGGACGTGAAGGACAAGGAAAGCGACCTCACCCGGGAGCCGGAGATGGTCAAGGCCTACCGCGACACCTGGACCCTCGGCGTCCACTCCTACCTTGCCTACCTTCGCGACCGCCTGATTCTCTGCAAAGAGCTCCTGGCCGATACGGGGAGTATTTTTGTGCAGATAAGTGATAAAAACTTACATCGCGTACGCTCGGTTCTTGATGAGGTATTTCAACCGGATTCTTTCGTATCTGTGATAACTGTTAAAAAGACTGGTGGCATGGGTGAGGAGTTGATCGATAATGTCTCCGATTTCCTACTTTGGTATGCAAAAGACCATTCACGAATCAAATATAGGTCATTGTTCCTCGATAAGATAATAGGTGAAGGTTCTGGTGAACGTTACTCCAGAATCGAATTACCATCCGGTGAAATAAGGCTTCTTCAAGATGAAGAGATACATGATCCATCAATGATACCGGCAATTAGCCGTGTTTTTCTAGGAGGTCCCCTGACCTCTCAGACACCAAGTGAATCGACAACATTTGAATTTGAACTTGAAGGACGTAAGCTCAAGCCATCGAAAGGGGGATGGAAGACGAATAGTGTTGGCATGAATCGTCTTATTAAGAGTGATCGGCTTATTTCGACACGCGAGTTCGTGAATTACAAAATGTGTTTGGACGATTTTCCCGCAACTTCACTTGGCAATCTCTGGTCCGATACTATGGGAACGGCAGAACAAGACAAGAAATATGTTGTCCAGACTACTATAAAAGTTATCCAACGCTGTCTCCTGATGACTACCGACCCGGGTGATCTTGTCCTTGATCCAACATGTGGTGGGGGTACGACGGCCTATGTGGCGGAGCAGTGGGGAAGGCGGTGGATCACCATCGACACGAGCCGCGTCGCCCTGGCCCTGGCGCGACAGCGTCTGATGACGGCGACGTATTCCTTCTACAGAGTCAAGGATGAATCGCCCGGAGCCGTTGCTGGAGAGGGTAATACAGAGCTGGCCGCCGATCCCAGGAAGGGCTTCATCTACAAGACCGTTCCCCATATCACCCTGAAGAGCATCGCCCGGAACGTCACATTGGATCCGATTTTCGCCCGGCATGAGCCGATCATGGAGGAGAGGTTAGCCGCTCTGAACACCGCCCTGAAGAGCGTGACGTCCGAGATCCGCAGAAAATTGGAGGCGAAACTGGCCGTCAAGGAGCGGACGGAGGGGAAGAAATCCGTCACCGACGCGGACCGGCGGCGGTGGAGCCTTCCGAAGGAGGCCTGGATGCCATGGGAGGTTCCCTTCGATACGGATGACGACTGGCCGGAGGATCTGAGAAACGCCCTCACGGCCTACCGGCAGGTTTGGCGGGGGAAGATGGACGAGATCAACGCTTGCATCGCCGGTAACGCCGAGCAGGAGGAGCTGGTCGATCAGCCCGATGTCGTCCGCCACGTGGCGCGGGTCTCCGGTCCCTTCACGATGGAGGCGGTCATGCCCGCCGAGGAGTCCCTTGCCGACGAAAGCCCGATCGGCGGCGGGCCGGAAGAGAGTCTGGACACCTTCAGCGGAGCCGGCGATGGCAGAGCTCCGGAGGAACCCGTAAACGCCGAGGCCTATCTCGACAAGATGCTGCGGCTGCTCAGGGCGGACGGGGTGCGTTTCCCCAACAACAAGGTCCTCGCCTTCACCCGCCTGGATGCGTGCAGCTCCGACTATCTCCATGCCGAGGGGGAGTGGACCACGGAAGACGGCCAAACCCGAACCGTGGCCGCCTCCTTCGGTCCCCAGTTCGGCCCCGTCACGGCCTGGCAAGTGGAACAGGCGCTTCCTGCTGCCAGCCGCCGGGGCTTCCAGGATCTGATTTTCGCCGGGTTCTCCTTCGATGCCGCCGCCCAGGCGATCATCCAGGAGGACCCGAACCCCAAGGTCCGCTGCCACCTGGCCCACATCCGGCCTGATTTAAACATGGGCGCTCTCCTGAAGGAGACGCCGGGGAGCCAGCTCTTCACCGTCTTCGGGAGCCCCCGGACCCATCTGAAACCGGCGGGCGAGGGGGAGTTCATCGTGGAGATGGAGGGGGTGGACATCTACAACCCCGTGGACAACACCCTCCTGCCGACGAATGCTGACAAGGTCGCCGCCTGGTTCCTCGACACGGACTACGACGGCCGGACCTTCTGCATCACCCAGGCCTTCCTGCCGGATAAGTCCGCCTGGGGGAGGATCGCCCGCGCCCTGAAAGGGGTCATCGACGAAGAGCGGTTTGCGGCGTTGAGCGGGACTGTCTCCCTCCCGTTCCCGGCGGGAAAACACCGGCGGGTGGCCGTCAAGGTGATCGATCCCCGGGGGAACGAAGTCATGCGGGTCCATCGCCTGCCCGGCGGAGGGGACGTCTATGAAAGCGCCTGAGCAGGAACCCCTGCCCATCCAGCCGGTCAACCGGCCCATCCTTTGCAGCCCCTACGCGGAGCCCACGGCCCACTGGGTTTATGACACGGAGACCGGGGACGCCCGCCAGATGGAGGGCAGACGCCCGGCCAGCTACTGGTACAAGACCGAAAAGACCGGAACCGCCCAGCAGAACCTGGCCTTCATGACGCCTGAACAACAGGACGACCTACCCCTGGTCAACCTCATCCGGGAGGATGTGAAACGCTGGCGTCAGACGAACTATGAAGGCGCCACGCCGGTGACAAAGCAGCTTTTGGCCTGGTGGCGGCGGACGGATCGGCCACGGAAACTTTTCTTCTGCCAGTTGGAGGCGGCGGAGACGGTTATCTACCTCACGGAAATACTCGCCTCGGGCAAACGCCCTCGATGGCGACCGAAACTGAGTAGCGAGGATTACCGGAAGCTTTCTTGCGGGGAGCGGCCGGACTTTCCGATCCAGACCCGCCTGGAGATTTATCCCACCCTGATCGACCGGCCTAATGAAAATGGTCTTTCCCCGCTTGCCCGTTACGGCTGCAAGATGGCGACGGGAAGCGGCAAGACGGTGGTCATGGCGATGCTCATCGCCTGGGCTTTTTGCAACCGGGGGCGGGCGCCGGGGGACGAACGCTTCCCGTCTGCGGCGCTTATCGTCTGCCCGAACCTGACGATCAAAGAGCGTCTCCAAGTCCTCCGGCCGGAAAACCTGGAAGGGACCTATTTCGATCAGTTCGATCTCATCCCGTCGCAGCTTCGTCCCCTTGTTAATCTGGGCAAGGTTCTCGTGACAAACTGGCACCTCTTTGCCCCCGAATCTTCCCACAGCGAAGGCGGGAAGAGTTACGTCGTCGTGAACAAGGGGGAGGAAAGCCCCGGCGCCTTCGCCCAGCGGATTCTGGGCGACCTTCACGAACGCGCCCCGCTAATGGTC